>NZ_JBSAXF010000110.1:0-425 GCF_053427845.1 Burkholderia sp. AW49-1
CTCGGTGAGGAAATCCTGCGCGTCGATCACGTCTGCCGCGGCTTCAACAAGACGCAGGGCGAACTGCTCGTGCTCGACGATGCGAACCTGTCGCTGCGCGAAGGCGAGATCGTCGGGCTGCTCGGCCGTTCGGGCTCGGGCAAGTCCACGCTGCTGCGGATCATCGCCGGGCTGATCGAACCGACCGGCGGTGAAGTGACCTACCTCGGCAAGCCGCTGACCGGCCCGGCGGAAGGTGTCGCGATGGTGTTCCAGACCTTCGCGCTGTTTCCGTGGCTGACGGTGCTGCAGAACGTGGAAGCCGGGCTGGAAGCGCTCGGCGTCGGCGCACGCGAGCGGCGCGAACGCGCGCTCGCCGCGATCGACCTGATCGGCCTCGACGGCTTCGAGAACGCGTATCCGCGCGAGTTGTCGGGCGGCATGCG
>NZ_JBSAXF010000111.1:0-416 GCF_053427845.1 Burkholderia sp. AW49-1
TTCGCCGACGAGAGGCCAGTCGACGTCGAAGTCGAGAGCGAGGCCACCGAGCTGTTGGTCGAGCTGAGCCCCGTCGACAACGAAGTGATGCCGGTCGACAGCGACGAGATCGCGCTGCTGGATGACGACACCGTCGTCGACAGCGAATCCACGATGGAATTGGTCGCGAAGAGTTGGGAGCCGTTGATCGCGTCCGTGCTGGTCGCCGTGATTTGGCCTGCCGCGACATTGGTGATTTGACGCGTGGTGCCCGTGCTCGCATTGCCGACGCTTACCACGCTGCTCGGATTGCCGCCCGCGAACGTGGTGGTCACGCCGCCGACGGTACCCGTCGGCGTCGGGTTGGGCGCTTGGGTGACGGAGCCGCTGCCGAGTGCGACGTCGCCGGCGTTGTTGGCGATGGCATTCGGGCCGAT
>NZ_JBSAXF010000112.1:0-412 GCF_053427845.1 Burkholderia sp. AW49-1
GCCCGCGATGTCGTCCTCCGCGCACGCGAAGAAATCGCGATCCGGGACCACCAGGTCGGCGAGCTGCCCGACCGCGATGCGCCCCTTCTTGCCCTCTTCGTTCGAGAACCACGTCACGTACTCGGTCCACATGCGTAGCGCCGTTTCGCGATCGAGCAGGTTGCGCTGCGGATACATGCGCAGGCCGCCCACCGTCTTGCCCGTCACGAGCCATGAGAGCGACACCCACGGGTTGTACGACGCCACGCGCGTCGCGTCGGTGCCGGCCGATACCTTGAGCCCCTTGCCCAGCATCTTCGCCACCGGCGGCGTGGCTTCAGCCGCCTGCGCGCCGTAGCGCTCGACGAAGTATTCGCCCTGGTACGCCATCCGGTGCTGCACCGCGACACCGCCGCCGAGCGCGGCGATCCGG
>NZ_JBSAXF010000113.1:0-412 GCF_053427845.1 Burkholderia sp. AW49-1
TCGGCAATGCGATGGAATGGTTCGACTTCGGCGTCTACAGCTATATCGCCGTCACGCTCGGCAAGGTGTTCTTCCCGTCCAGCAGCCCGTCCGCGCAGCTGCTCGCAACCTTCGGCACGTTCGCCGCCGCGTTCCTCGTGCGACCGCTCGGCGGCATGGTGTTCGGCCCGCTCGGCGACCGCATCGGCCGCCAGCGCGTGCTCGCCGCCACCATGATCATGATGGCCGTCGGCACCTTCGCGATCGGCCTGATTCCCAGCTACACGTCGATCGGCATCATGGCGCCCGTGCTGCTGCTCGTCGCCCGCCTCGTGCAGGGCTTCTCGACCGGCGGCGAATACGGCGGCGCCGCCACCTTCATCGCCGAGTTCTCGACCGACAAGCGCCGCGGCTTCATGGGCAGCTTCCTCGA
>NZ_JBSAXF010000114.1:0-403 GCF_053427845.1 Burkholderia sp. AW49-1
GCAACCTTTGCAGTTCCGAATCATGGGCAAACGTAGAGCTATCCAGTTGCGAGTTCGACAACCTATTCGTCAAATCTTGAAGCTTCTGCCGATCGGCCGCCAAGAGACTTTCGACTGTCTTCGACGCCGACTTCACATCTTCGCCATTGGCAATGGCGCGCTTGATCTGTTCAGGCAGCTTTGCTCGATCAGCACCCACGTTATACGATTCATGAAGCTGAAGGTATCTGCGCGCCCTCTCGTAGGGATCGGTTTGCGAAAGAATCTCTGCACGATGCGCCAATGTCAGGTTGCCCTCTGCAGTCTGCAAATCGATCAAGCGACGGAACGTATCCTGATTTCCATCTGCGGAAAGCACATCAATCAGCTCTGGCCCGTTGCGCAGAAGCGCTTGCTCGTCAAA
>NZ_JBSAXF010000115.1:0-400 GCF_053427845.1 Burkholderia sp. AW49-1
TGCAGAGTGTCATTTCTGTGGTATCAAGAATCACTTTTTGTTGATTTCCACCGAGTCTTAACCCACCGATTTCATCTAAATCTGACCCACCCCGAGACAGCGTAGTACATCTATTCCGGTGTGGATAACTCTTCGTTACCCTCTGGTTTTGCCGCTCTTTTTCTTGTTGTCTTTGCCTTGGCAGAACTGGTCCTGAAGCGCCACGATTCATTGCCCGTTTCGACGATGTGGCAGTGATGGGTGACGCGGTCCAGCAGCGCTGTCGTCATCTTTGCATCCCCGAACACGCTCGCCCACTCGCCGAAGCTGAGATTGGTCGTGATCGCGACGCTCGTGTGCTCGTATAGCTTTGAGAGCAGATGGAACAGCAATGCACCGCCGGTCTGGCTGAACGGCAGAT
>NZ_JBSAXF010000116.1:0-395 GCF_053427845.1 Burkholderia sp. AW49-1
TCGCGCTTCGCGAATGCGCTGAAGAAACGCGGAATCGGCAAGGGCGATCGCGTCGTCATCTACATTCCGATGTCGATCGAAGGCATCGTCGCGATGCAGGCCTGCGCGCGCATCGGCGCCACGCACTCCGTCGTGTTCGGCGGCTTCTCCGCGAAATCGCTGAACGAGCGGCTCGTCGACGTCGGCGCGGTCGCGCTCATCACCGCCGACGAGCAGGCGCGCGGCGGCAAGACGCTGCCGCTCAAGAGCATCGCCGACGAGGCGCTCGCCATGGGCGGCTGCGAAGCCGTCAAGAGCGTGATCGTCTATCGCCGCACCGGCGGCAAGATCGACTGGCACGCCGGGCGCGACCTGTGGATGCACGAGATCGCCGACAGCGAATCCGACACGTGCGC
>NZ_JBSAXF010000117.1:0-384 GCF_053427845.1 Burkholderia sp. AW49-1
AATCGAGCTGGCCAGATTCGCGAAGCTTGTCGAGCAATAGCCCGTGCAGCTTGTCCCACACCCCGGCCTGCTGCCAGTCGTGCAACCGACGCCAGCAAGTCGCTCCAGAGCCGAAGCCCAACCCGGTCGGCAGATGGTTCCATCGCATCCCTGTCTTCAGCACGAGCAGGATGCCATTGAGCGCTGCACGGTCCGAGACTGGCAGACGCCCAGGATATCGCTTGCGTCGCGGTTTGGGCGGTGGAAGTAGCGGTTCGATCAGTGCCCACAGCTCGTCATCGATGATAGGTGCCGGCATTCCTTGATCCGTTGTTCAGGCATCTAAGGTTAACCGTTTCGTCGGAAAGTAAACAGCCCTTCCGGACTCTTTTTGAACTGGCCTCT
>NZ_JBSAXF010000118.1:0-377 GCF_053427845.1 Burkholderia sp. AW49-1
GTACGGATCTGCGACGACACCGGGTGTTTCGATCGCCCAAAAGATCAGGTCTCCTATCAAAAAAGGGACGATTCCGACGAGCGCGAGGATCCGCGCATCGTTTCGCTGAAGCAGGCCGCGAAGACCCAGCCGAAGGCCGCCTACGACCTCGGCCTGCGTTATTTCCGTGGCGATGGCGTACGCCAGGACAGCTACCAGGCACTCAAGTGGATGCGCGACGCCGCCGAGCGCGGCGACCTGAACGCGCAGAAGGCGCTCGGCAGTTTCTACCTGTTCGGCCTCGAGGAGATGGGCTCCGATCCGCGCGAAGCGGACAAGTGGCTGTCGATCGCCGCGGGCCGCGGCGACAAGGAATCGAAGAAGCTGCTCGAGCTGGC
>NZ_JBSAXF010000119.1:0-354 GCF_053427845.1 Burkholderia sp. AW49-1
TGCAGAGTCCGGCAAACCACGATACGTTCCGTCGCTTGATCGATTTGCAGACTGCAGAGGGCAACCTGACATTGGCACATCGTGCAGAGATTCTTTCGCAAACCGATCCCTACAAGAGGGCGCGCAGCTACCTTCAGCTTTATGAATCGTATAACGTGGGTGCTGATCGAGCAAAGCTGCCTGAACAGATCAAGCGCGCCATTGCCAATGGCGAAGATGTGAAGTCGGCGTCGAAGACGGTCGAAAGTCTCTTAGCGGCCGATCGGCAGAAGCTTCAAGATTTGACGAACAGGTTGTCGAACTCGCAACTGGATAGCTCTACGTTTGCCCATGATTCGGAACTGCAAAGGTTGC
>NZ_JBSAXF010000012.1:0-209999 GCF_053427845.1 Burkholderia sp. AW49-1
CGGGGCGAGAGCGAATGAAATGCGCGGGACGAAGCGCCGCGTTACAGGCACACCGGCTCGGGTTCGAGCTCGACGCCGAACCGCTCGCGCACGTCGTCCTGGATCGCGCGCGCCAGCGCGAGGACCTCGGCCCCAGTCGCGCCGCCGCGATTCACCAGCACGAGCGCCTGTCGGTCGTGCACGGCCGCCGCGCCGAGCGCGCGCCCCTTCCAGCCGCAGCGGTCGATCAGCCAGCCGGCCGCGAGCTTCACCTGCCCGTCCGGCTGCGGATACGACACCACCTCCGGCGCGCGCGCGCGCAGCGCGTCGAACTGCGCGGCGTCGATCACCGGATTCTTGAAGAAACTGCCCGCGTTGCCGAGCTCGAGCGGATCGGGCAGCTTCGCACGGCGGATCGCGACGACCGCGTCGAACACATCGCGCGGCGTTGCCGCGTCCGGCGCAATGCCGCGCGCGTCGAGCTCGCGCGTGACATCAGCGTAGCCGAGCCGCGGCGTCCAGCGCTTGGGCAGCCGGAACGTCACCGCCACGATTGCGAAGCGGCCGCGCCCTTCCCGCTTGAAGAAGCTGTCGCGATAGCCGAACGCGCAGCGCGCGGCGTCGAAGCGCTCGCTGCGCCCCGTCGCGAGCTCGACGGCGACCAGAGAGTCGAAATACGTCTTCATCTCGAGGCCGTACGCGCCGATGTTCTGGATCGGCGCGGCGCCGACGGTGCCCGGGATCAGCGCAAGGTTCTCGAGGCCAGGCATCCCGTGCTCGAGCGTCCACGCGACGAACGCGTGCCAGATCTCGCCGCCGCCGGCCTCGACGTACCATGCGTCGTCGTCCTCGCGCACGACGCGGCGGCCGGCGATCTCGTCGAGCAGCACGACGCCGTCGAAATCGCGCGTGAACACGACGTTGCTGCCGCCGCCGAGCACGAGCTGCGGCAGCGACGCGACGCGCGGGTCGCGGTGCAGCGCCTCGAACTGCGCCGCCTGCGTGATGCGCGCGGCAAAGCGCGCCTTCGCGGCGATGCCGAACGTATTGTGCGCGGCAAGCGGATGGTCGGGGAGCAGCGACAGGGCGGAATCGTCAGGAGGCATCGGCATTCGCGGTCACGTCCGCCGGGCGGGCTCACGGCCGGCCTTGGGCAAACGGAGGGGCATCGGTAAAATGGCAAACAGTCCGCAATTATAGCGAGTGCCCGCGCGCAAGCCTGGCGCCCGCATCTCAAGGGAGAATGCCATGCCATCGTTCGACGTCGTTTCCGAAGCGAACATGATCGAAGTGAAGAACGCCATCGAGCAGTCGAACAAGGAAATTTCGACGCGCTTCGACTTCAAGGGCTCCGACGCGCGCGTCGAGCAGAAGGAGCGCGAGCTGACGCTGTTCGCCGACGACGATTTCAAGCTCGGCCAGGTCAAGGACGTGCTGATCAACAAGCTCGCGAAGCGCAACGTCGACGTGCGCTTCCTCGACTACGGCAAGGTCGAGAAGATCGGCGGCGACAAGGTCAAGCAGATCGTCACCGTGAAGAAGGGCGTGACGGGCGACCTCGCGAAGAAGATCGTCAGGCTCGTGAAAGACAGCAAGATCAAGGTGCAGGCGAGCATCCAGGGCGACGCGGTGCGTGTGGCCGGCACGAAGCGCGACGATCTGCAGAGCGTGATCGCGATGCTGCGCAAGGACGTGACCGACACCCCGCTCGACTTCAACAACTTCCGCGACTGATCGACGCGGTCGGCCGCGCAGTCAACCCGTCACGCCGCGCCGCCGGGCCCCGCATGCTGGGCGCCCCGGCGGACGGCAACAGCCACCCTCTTCCTCAGGCCTTCCCGCCGTCCTGCGCGCCGCCGTCGGACGCGGCCTTCTTCTTGTCGCCGATCCGGCTTTCCTGCCCCGCCAGCAGCTTCGAGATGTTGCCGCGGTGACGCCACACGAGCAGCACGCTCATCGCGAGCACGGCCCACGCGACCGGGTTGTGGCCGGTGCCGAACAGGAACACGTCGAACACCGGCGCGAACACGGCCGCCACCAGCGCCGCGAGCGACGAATAGCGGAAGAAGAACGCGACGATCAGCCAGGTCAGCGCGGTCGCCAGGCCGAGCACCGGATGCACGGCGAGCAGCACGCCGGCCGCGGTCGCGACGCCCTTGCCGCCCTGAAAGCGGAAGAACACCGGATACAGGTGGCCGAGGAACACGGCGATCGCGACCCACGCGACGGCGACGTCGGACAGCCCGAAGTGCCGCGCGAGCCAGACGGCGAGCCAGCCCTTGAACGCGTCGCCGACGAGCGTCAGGATCGCGGCCTTCTTGTTGCCGCTGCGCAGCACATTGGTCGCGCCGGGATTCTTCGACCCGTACGAACGGGGATCGGCCAGGCCCATCGCGGCGCTGACGACGACGGCAAACGACACCGAACCGATCAGGTAGGCAACAAGTGCGGCGAGCAGGATCTGCATGCGGAGAACTCTTCTTTCAACGTATCGGTGAAGGGGCGGCCGGGCACGGCATGCCGGCCGGTTGCGGCGGGCGCCGTCGCGGCGAACCGCCGGCAGGCCGTGGCGGCCGGCCGTACGGGCCGACCGGCCGAAACGGCGCCCATTCTACCGAACGAGCACGGCCTGCCACGAAGGTGAAACCCTCAGTCGACGCTCGCGCACTGCACGGGCGTCGCGCCGAGCAGCGTCGTGAGCACCGTCGGCGCGAGGCTGACGAGATAGCCGCGGCGGCCGCCGTTCAGGTAAATCGTCGGCAATTCGAGGATGGTCGACTCGACGTACACGGGCATCGTCTTGCGCGTGCCGAACGGCGACGTACCGCCGACCAGATAGCCGGAATGGCGGTTCGCGACGTCGGGCTTGCACGGCTCGACACGCTTCGCGCCGATCTGCCGCGCGAGGTTCTTGGTCGACACCGTGCGGTCGCCGTGCATCAGCACGATCAGCGGCTTCGCGTGCTCGTCCTCCATCACGAGCGTCTTCACGACGCTGTGTTCGTCGACGCCGAGCTGGCGCGCCGACTCGCCGGTGCCGCCGTGCTCGACGTAATCGTACGGATGCTCGCCGAAGGCGACGCCGTGGCGGCGCAGCAGCTGGGTCGCGGGTGTCTCGGACACGTGTCTGGATTTGCTCATGGCGGCATTTTAATGGCGAACGACCGGCGGGCGGGCGTCAGCACACGATCGCACCGTCCCGTGTTCGGGGCGGCATGCCGCGCACCGGCGGTATACTCGCGGCCCTTTTGCACCGGTGTCCCGGGCGAGCACCCGTCGCCGCGGCGCGCCCGTCCATCATCATTGCGCACATCGCGAAGTGCTATTGCCCGATTGGCCGATTGTGGCGCGCCCGCCGTCATGGCACGATCGTTCGCAAAACTTGCCGCGCCGCCGCCCGGCCCTTCTTCTGGAGACGCCATGTCCTCGCCTGTCCGTTCATCCGCGCCGCTCGACGTGCCGGCATTGCTCGCCGCGTTGCCCGAGCGCATCGCCGACGTGCCCGCCCGCTGGGCCGCTCAAGCGCCCGCGCATCCGGCGCTGATCGAGGACGCGCGCCGCCTGTCGTACGGCGAGCTGTCGCGAGCGGTCGATGCGGCCGCCGAGCGGCTCGCGCGCCTCGGCGTGCATGGCGGCGATCGCGTGATGATCGTCGCGGAAAACAGCATCGCGCAGATCGTGCTGCTGCTCGCGGCGGCGCGCGTCGACGCATGGGCGCTCGTGTCGAACGCGCGGCTGTCGGCCGGCGAACTCGATGCGATCGCCGCGCATGCGCGGCCGAAGCTGATCGCATTCGCGACGGAGGCATCGCCCGATGCGCGCGCACACGCGGCGCGCCACGACGCGACGCCGGCCGACGCGCTGCCGGTCGACATCGGCGCGTGGTCGTACCACGTCGACCCGAGCGCGCCCGACGAACCGGTAGCGGCCGATGGCGCCGCGCAATGCGCGGCGCTGATCTACACGACCGGCACGACGGGTACGCCGAAAGGCGTGATGCTGTCGCACCGCAACCTGCTGTTCGTCGCGGCGACGTCGAGCGCGCTGCGCCACGTGTCGCCGGACGACCTCGTCTACACGGTGCTGCCCGTGTCGCACGTGTACGGGCTCGCGTCGGTTTGCCTCGGCAGCCTGTACGCGGGGGCGACGCTGCGGCTCGCGCCGCGCTTCTCGCCGGAGGCCGTGCGCGTGGCGCTCGCCGACGAAGGCGTGACGATCTTCCAGGGCGTGCCCGCGATGCACGCGAAGCTGCTCGAGCACCTGCACACGCACGCGCACGCGTGGCACGCGCCGCGGCTGCGTTTCGCGTATTCGGGCGGCTCGCCGCTCGACGCCGATCTGAAGGCGCGCGTCGAGCACGTGTACGGCGTGCCGCTGCACAACGGCTACGGAATGACCGAGAGCAGCCCGACGATCACGCAGACGCCGCTCGACGCACCGCGTGCCGACTGCTCGGTCGGCATGCCGATCCCGGGCGTCGAGATGCGGATCGTCGCACCGGACGGCGCCGACGTGCCGCAGGGCGAAGTGGGGGAAATCCGTGTGCGCGGGCCGAACGTGATGCTCGGCTACTACCGCAACGCGGATGCCACACGCGCGGCCGTGTCGCCCGACGGCTGGCTGAGCACCGGCGATCTCGCGCGCCAGGAAGCCGACGGCTCGGTGACGATCGCGGGCCGCAGCAAGGAGCTGATCATCCGCTCGGGCTTCAACGTGTATCCCGTCGAAGTCGAACAGGTGCTGAACGCGCACCCGGACGTCGTGCAGGCGGCCGTCGTCGGCCGCGCGGTCGAGGGCAACGAGGAAGTGCTCGCATTCGTCGAGCTGGTGCCGGGCGCGACCGCGACCGAGGCCACGCTGCAGGCGTGGTGCGCGGAACGGCTCGCGCCTTACAAGCGCCCCGCGCGCATCCGCGTGCTCGATGCGCTGCCCGCCGCATCGACGGGCAAGGTGCTGAAGCACAAGCTGCGCGAATTCGCGTGACGCGCGGGCGCGGGCTGCATCCCGCGTGTGGCCGGTGCGCGCCGCGCTAGCCGCGCGGGTGGTGCTGCGCGTGCAGCGTCTTCAGCCGCTCGCGCGCGACGTGCGTGTAGATCTGCGTGGTCGAGATGTCGCTGTGGCCGAGCAGCAACTGCACGACGCGCAGGTCGGCGCCGTGGTTCAGCAGGTGCGTCGCGAATGCGTGCCGCAGCGTGTGCGGCGACAGGTGCGCGCGCACGTCGGCCTGCTGCGCGTGGCGCTTGATGATGTTCCAGAACTGCTGGCGCGTCATCCCGTCGCCGCGTCCGGTCACGAACAGCGCGTCGGCCGCGCGCGCGCCGAGCAGCGCGGGCCGCGCGTCGCGCAGGTAGCGCTCGATCCAGCCGTGCGCGACTTCGCCGAACGGCACGAGCCGTTCCTTCGAACCCTTGCCCATCACCCGCACGACGCCCTCGTTGAGCCCGACCTCGACGGTCTTCAGCGTGACGAGTTCGCTCACGCGCAGCCCGCTCGCGTACATCAGCTCCAGCATCGTGCGATCGCGCAGGCCGAGCGGCGTGCCGATGTCGGGCGCGCCGAGCAGCGCTTCGACCTGCGCCTCGGACAGCGTCGACGGAAACCGCGCGGCCTGTTTCGCCGACGTGATCCGCAGCGTCGGGTCCGCGCTCGCGCGATGCTCGCGCACGGCCCAGCCGTAATAGCGACGGAACACCGACAACCGCCGGTTCGACGACGTCGCCTTGCCGTCGCTGCGCGCGGCAATGTAGCCGGTCACCATCGCTTCGTCGACCGAGTCGAGCGACGCGTCGTGCGTCGCGGCCAGCCAGTGCGAAAACAGCATCAGATCGCGGCGGTACGCATCGAGCGTGTTGCGCGCGAGCCCGTGTTCGAGCCACAGCGCGTCGCAGAACACGTCGATCGACGCGCGGCTCGCGAGCAGCGCGGGCGATGCCGCGGCCTCGTTGCCATCGGCGTGGGGCGCGGGGTCGGGATCGGGGAAAAGCAAGGGTTCACTCATCAGTACGGCACGCCTTCGTGCGCCAGCAGCCAGCGCTTCACTTTCTGGTAATAGCCATTGTCGTCGTGGTTCGCGAAGCCGCCGAGGCCGCCTGCCGCCACGACACGATGGCACGGAATCACGAGCGGGAAATAGTTCGCGCCGCACGCCTGGCCGACCGCGCGCGGCGCGCTGCCGATCCGCTTCGCGACCTGCCCGTAGGTCAGCACCATGCCGGGCGGAATGTCGCTGATCACGTTCCATACGCGATGCTGGAACGCACTGCCGACGTCGGCAAGCGGCAGGTCGAAACGCGCCGACGCGCGCTCGAAATAACGTTCGATCTGCTTGACCGCGCGCTGCGCGAGCGGCGAGTCCGGATCGACCGATTTGACCGACTCGGGCAGATAGACGATCTCGCGCACCACCGCGGCATCGGTGCGAATGCCGACCTTGCCGAACGGTGCGTCGATGACTGCGTTGAACATGAGCTTCTCCTCACCGGTGAAACGCGCGGCGCCGCCGCGCGCCGACGACACTTTACGCCGCCTTCATGCGGCACGCAGCGCCCATTCGACATGCTCGCGCACGATCGGCGACGGATCGTCGGCCCGTGCACGCAACGCGGCGACGATCGCGTCGCGCGCATCGGGCGCGAGCCGACCGGCCGGTGCCCGCAACGCATTGCCGAGCCCGACCGCGAGATTGCGCAGCCAGCTTTCGTATCCGATGCGCCGGATCGCACTGCCCTGCATGCGCGTGTCGAACGCGTCGGCATCCCAGCCGAACAGCTCGACGAGCGTTGCGCGGTCGAGCCCGTGCCGCACGTCGAAATCGGCGACGGGCGCGGCCTGCGCGAACTTGTTCCACGGGCACACGAGCTGGCAGTCGTCGCAGCCATAAACGCGGTTGCCGATCATCGGCCGCAGCGGCTCCGGAATGCTGCCTTTCAGTTCGATCGTCAGGTAGGAGATGCAACGGCGCGCGTCGACGCGGTACGGTTCGACGATCGCGCCGGTCGGGCACGCGCCGATGCAACGCGTGCAACTGCCGCAGTGCGCGCCGGGCGTCTCGGGCGCGACGTCGGGCGCGGTTTGCGCGTCGGTCGGCAACGGCACGTCGACGTAGATCTCGCCGAGGAAGAACAGCGAACCCGCGTCGCGCTGCAGCAACAACGTGTGCTTGCCGCGCCAGCCGACGCCGGCCTTCTGCGCGAGTTCGACCTCGAGCACCGGCGCCGAATCGGTGAACACGCGGTAGCCGAATGCGCCGATCTCGCGCTCGATGCGCTCCGCGAGCGTCTGTAGCCGGTTGCGCAGCACCTTGTGATAGTCGCGGCCGCGCGCATAGATCGAGACGACGGCCGCCTGCGGATCGTCGAGACGCGCGCGCTCGCGTGCGCGCCAGTCGTGCGGCACGAGCGCGCCGGATGGCGCGTCGGGTGCGTCGGAGGCGAGCGTTTCGGCCGGCAGATAGGCGAGTCGTGCCGAGATCACGCGTCGCGTACCGGCCACAAGTTCGGCCGGCCGCGCGCGTTTCATCCCGTGTTTCGCCATATAATCCATTTCGCCGTGGTACCCGGCTTCCAGCCAGGCGGCGAGGCCTGCTTCGGCATCCGAGAGATCGGTATCGCTGATGCCGATCGCCCCGAAACCCAATTCGCGCCCCCACGCCCTGATGCGAGCGGCGAGCGCTGTCAACGTCGCATCATCGAGCGCGCACGGCGTCGCGCCTTCGGCACGTGTCGAAGGACTGTCGGATGCGGCGAGTTCCGGTAATCGGTTCATCGCACTATTTTACGAGAATGCCAGCCACGTCCCATACGCCTCATGCCGACACGCTGCCCGTCCCGCTCGCGGAGCGCGTGATCGCACTCGCCGACGAAGCGGCGACCGAGGCCTTCGGCACCCGCTTCGCGCACGCGCTCGACGCGGCACGCAGCGAACTCTCCCATGCACACGCGTTCAACGGGCTGCAGATCCAGCTGATCGGCGACCTCGGCGCGGGCAAAACGACCCTCGTGCGCGCGATCCTGCGCGGCCTCGGCCACCCGGGGCGCGTGCGCAGCCCGACCTACACGCTCGTCGAACCGTACGCATTCGCACGCGACGATGGGGAACTTGAGGTCTATCACTTCGATCTGTATCGATTCAACGATCCGGCCGAATGGTCCGACGCCGGCTTTCGCGAATATTTCAATTCCAGCGCGATCTGCCTCGTCGAATGGCCGCAACAGGCGGGCACCCTGCTCGGCGTGCCCGATCTGGTTTTCTCGCTCGACGTGGATGGCGACGGCCGCGCCCTCACCGTCCGGGCGTTCAGCGCTTCAGGAAAGGCATGTCTCGAAAGATGTTGATCAAACCGTTCCGCTCGATCGAATCGGCGGCCATCGCGACGCACAACTGGCGGCGCCGTCAGATCCTGCGCGCGGGCGCGTCGACGCTGGTGCTCGGTCTCGCCGCGCCGCGGCTCGCGCACGCATCGTCGGTGCTCGGCGTGCGCGTGTGGCCCGCGCGCGATTACACCCGCGTCACGATCGAATCCGACCAGCCGCTGCAGAATAGCCAACAGCTGTTGCAGGGTCCCGACCGGCTCGTCGTCGACCTGAACGGGCTCGATCTCGACCAGGCGCTGCGCGACCTCGTGTCGAAGATCGCGCCGAACGACCCGCAGATCCAGTCGGTGCGCGTCGGCCAGTATCAACCGCACGTCGTGCGGATGGTGTTCGACCTGAAAGGCTCGGTGAAGCCGCAGGTGTTCACGCTGCCGCCAGTCGGGACCTACAAGTACCGGCTCGTGTTCGACCTGTATCCGGCAGTCGCGCCCGATCCGCTGACCGACCTGATCGCGCAGACGGAACGCAAGGAACAGGCGCTCAACGACAGCGCGCGCGCGCAGCAGGTGCAGCCGCCGACCGCGCTCGCGGGCCCCGCCGCGCCGCCGGCCGCCGCGGGCGACAACAGCGACGCATTCTTCCAGCGCTTCGCGCAGAACACGCCGGCCACCCCGCGCACGCCGCCGGCCGCCGCGACGCCTTCCGCGCCCGCGAAGCCGGCCGTCAAGCCGCCGCCCGTCATCGCACGCCGCGACGACAGCGAAGACGACGGCGACACCTACAAGTTCACCGCGCCGAAATCGGGCAAGGGCGGCACCGTGCGCCTGCTGACGGTCGCGATCGATCCGGGACACGGCGGTGAGGATCCGGGCGCGATCGGCGGCGGTGGCACGTACGAGAAACACATCGCGCTCGACATCGCGAAGAAGCTGCGCGCGAAGATCGACGGCGCGCCGAACATGCGCGCGATGATGACGCGCGACGCGGATTTCTTCGTGCCGCTGAACGTGCGCGTACAGAAGGCGCGCCGCGTCGGCGCCGACCTGTTCGTGTCGATCCACGCGGATGCATTCACGACACCGTCGGCGCGCGGCTCGTCGGTGTTCGCGCTGTCCGATCACGGCGCGTCGAGCGCCGCGGCACGCTGGCTCGCGAACAAGGAGAACTCGTCCGACCTGATCGGCGGCATCAACATCAAGACACAGGACGCGGCAGTCAGCCGCGCGCTGTTCGACATGTCGACGACCGCGCAGATCCGCGATTCGCTGCGCTACGGCAACTACGTGCTGAAGGAGGTGGGCGGCATCAACAAGCTGCACAAGGGCTCGGTCGAGCAGGCCGGGTTCGCGGTGCTGAAGGCGCCCGACATTCCGTCGATCCTCGTCGAGACCGCGTTCATCAGCAACCCTGACGAAGAACGCCGGCTCAACGACGACAGCTATCGCGACGAGATGGCTGACGCGATCTTCCGCGGCATCAAGCGTTACTTCGCCGCGAATCCGCCGCTCGCGAAGAGCCGGATGGCCTGACCGGCCGCCCTTCCCCGCCGCCGGCACGCGCTGCGTGCCGGCGCGTCACGACGCCGCGAAGCGGCGCACCAGCTTTTCGCCGAACACGTTCACCGCGAGCCCGCCCATCACGAGCGCGGCGCCGATCAGCTGCGCGTCCGTCAGATGCTCGTCGAGCAACAGCGCCGACGACGCCAGCCCGACGACCGGCACCAGCAGCGAGAACTGCGCGACCTGCGCGGCCGGATAGCGCGACATCAGGCGGCTCCACAGGCCGTAGCCGACGAGCGTCGCGACGAACGCGAGATAGACGACCGCGAAGATCGACGCGCCGTCGAGCCCGGCCAGCGCGGCCCCGATCCGCTGCGGCCCCTCGAACCAGAGCGACAGCAGGAAGAACGGCACGGGCGGCACGAGGCTCGCCCACACGACGAGCGACACCAGATTGGCCTTGCCGACCTTCTTCGTGACGATATTGCCGAACGCCCACATCGCGGCCGAGCAGATGGTCAGCAGGAAGCCTGCGAGCGTCATCGCGCGGCCGCCCTGCGCCGCGATCACTACGAGCCCGCCCGCGGCGATCGCGAGCCCGATCAGGTTCTGCACGCGCAACCGCTCGCCGAGGAACAGCATCGCGAACACGAGCGTGAAGAATGCCTGCGACTGCAGCACGAGCGACGCGAGGCCGGCCGGCATGCCGACGTACATGCCGGTGAACAGGAACACGAACTGGCCGAGCTGGATCGTCGCGCCGTACAGGATCAGCATCCGCCACGGAATCTGCGGCCGGCGCACGAAGAACACCGCGGGCACCGCCGCGAGCGTGAAGCGCAGTGCGCCGAGCAGCATCGGCGGCATGCCGTGCAGGCCGACCTTGATCACGACGAAGTTCACGCCCCACGCCAGGATCACGACCAGCGCGAGCAGCAAGTCCTTCGGGGCCATCATCGGCGTCTCCTCAATTGTCGGATGGTTTCCTGAAGCCGATCAGTCTACCGAATTTCGCCGTGCGGCCCGATACCCGCGCGGCGCGCATGGAATCGGCGATGGGCGACGACATGGCGACCGCACGACGCGTGCCCGCACGTCCGCATCGCGGGGGAAACATTCCGCCCGCGCCCCGCCACGCGCGCCGCCACCGCGCCGCCAGTACAATGACCGGCATTCCAGCCGTTGCCCACGAGGCCCGCCATGACCGATTCGATCAAAGCCCTGCTCAAGCCGCATGTTCGCGACATCGGCAACCTGCAGGTGCGCCGCATGCTGCCCGCGCTTGCCGCGCGCCTCGTCGGTCCGTTCATCTTCTTCGATCACATGGGGCCCGCGACGCTGCCGGCCGGCACCGGGCTCGACGTGCGCCCGCACCCGCACATCGGACTCGCCACCGTCACCTATCTGTTCGACGGCGCGATCCTGCACCGCGACAGCCTCGGATCGCTGCAGGAGATCGTGCCGGGCGACGTGAACTGGATGACGGCCGGTCGCGGCATCGTCCATTCGGAGCGCACGCCCGACGCTCAACGCGCGAGCGGCCATACGGTGCACGGGATCCAGACCTGGGTCGCGCTGCCCGTCGCCCACGAGACCACCGAGCCATCGTTCGAGCACCATGCGGCCGACACGCTGCCCAAGCGCGACGAGAACGGCGTGTCGCTGACGGTGATCGCCGGCGACGCGTTCGGCCTGCGCTCGCCCGTTACGACGTTCTCGCGCACGCTGTACGTGGCCGCCGAATTCGCGGCCGGCGGCCGCCTCGAACTCGACGCGTCGCACGAGGAGCGCGCGGTCTACGTGGTCGACGGCGACCTCACGATCGACGGCACGACGGTGCCGGCCGAACAGATGGCCGTGCTCGCGCCCGGCGCCACCGTCACGCTCGCGAGCGGCGGCGGCGCACGCGCGATGCTGCTGGGCGGCGCGAAGATCGACGGCGAGCGCTTCATCGAATGGAACTTCGTCGCCAGCAGCCGCGACGCGATCGAGCGCGCGAAACAGGCGTGGACGAACCAGGAAATGGGCAAGGTGCCTGGCGAAACCGAGTGGATTCCGCTGCCCGAATCGAAGCCGCGTTGAAAAAGGGGCAAGCTGCCCCCATCCTGACGACATTCGAACGGAAGAGAACGACATGGACACCACGCTTGCCACTTTCGAGAAAGACGTCATCGAGGCGTCGCTGGACACGCCCGTGCTGGTCGACTTCTGGGCGCCGTGGTGCGGGCCCTGCAAGACGCTCGGTCCGCTGCTCGAAAAGCTCGAAGCCGACTACGAAGGCCGCTGGAAGCTCGTGAAGGTGAACGTCGACGAGAACCAGGAACTCGCCGCGCACTTCCAGACGCGCAGCATCCCGCACGTGATCGCGTTCGCCGACGGGCGTCCCGTCGACCAGTTCATCGGCGTGCTGCCGGAAGGCCAGTTGCGCGCGTTCCTCGACCGGCTGCTGCCGGCGCCCGACGAAGCCGAGCGCCGCGCCGCGCAATACGCGATCGCCGAATCACGCTACGACGATGCGCTGACCCACCTCGAAGCGGCGCTCGCGCTGAACCCCGGCTTCGACGACGCGCGGCTCGACCTGATCGAACTGCTCCTCGCGAACAACCAGGTGGACGCCGCGCGCGCCGAGGCCGAGCGCCTGTCGCCGCAGACGATACAGAGCGGCGATCCGCGCTACCAGGCGATCAAGACCCGTTTCGATGCGCTCGACGCGACGGCCGACCTGCCGCCGACCGACGCGCTCGAAGCGCGCATCGCGGCGAATCCCGCCGATCTCGACGCACGCTTCGACCTCGCGCAAAGCCTGATCGCGCGACGCGCATACGAAGGCGCGCTCGAGCAGTTGCTGGAAATCGTGTTGCACGACCGCGCGTATGGCGACGACCTCGGCCGCCGCACGATGATCTCGGTGTTCGAGCTGGCGGGCGATCGCCCTGAACTCGTCGCCGCATGGCGGCGCAAGCTGAGCATGGCGCTCAACTGACGAACGACCGGCCGGGTCGCGATGGCCTGGCCGAATCGCCTTGTCGCGGCATGGCGGATCTGCCGCGCCGCGACATTCTTCTGCGCGTCGACCTGCTCGCCGATCAGTCCGCGGCGCGCGCCGCGATCGCCCGCAGCGCATGCGCGGCGGCCGCGAAGCCGAAGCTCGCGGTCACGCATACGCTCGAACCGAACCCCGCGCAGTTGAGTCCCGCGACATGCGCGGCGGCGGACGGCTCCGCGCCGTCCTCGATGTCGCATGCGGCTGCTTCCGGATAGATCAGCGGCTCGTCCGAATACACGGCGCTCACCTTGAAACGCGCCTTCGGCCCGCGCGGAAAGCCGTGCTGCTTGCGCAACTGCGCGCGCACCTTCGACAGCAGCGGATCCTGGATCGTCAGCGCGAGATCGTCGATGCGGATGCGCGTCGGGTCGAGCTGCCCGCCCGCGCCGCCGACCGTGACGAGCGGCTGCCCTTTTGCGACGCACCATGCGATCAGCGCGACCTTCGTGCGCACGCTGTCGATCGCGTCGACCACGTAGTCGAAGCCGCCGCCGAGCAGCGCGTCGAAGTTGTCGGGTTCCGCGAAATCCTCGATCCGGTTCACCCGGCACGCGGGATCGATCAGCGCGATCCGCTCGGCCATCGCGTCGACCTTCGGCTTGCCGAAATTGCCGTCGAGCGCATGGATCTGCCGGTTCGTATTGCTTTCCGCGACGTTGTCGAGGTCGATCAGCGTCAGCGTGCCGATCGCGCTGCGCGCGAGCGCCTCGGCCGTCCACGACCCGACGCCGCCGATGCCGATCACGGCGACGTGCGCGCGTTCGAATGCGGCGAGCGCGGGGGCGCCGTACAAGCGCGCGATGCCGCCGAAGCGGCGCTCGCGATCCACGTCAAGCTGGATTGTCGGGCTCGGGGTAAGATCAGAGGAACTGTGCGGGGCAGTGTCGGCAGCGGACATGGCAGCAAGGAAAACGTAAGTCGTGCAGCCCTCTATTTTGCCTGAACTCCCCGCCGACACGCGTCCCTGTGCACGCACGATTCTCGCGCGTTCGCTATACTGGCCCCAGATTGAAGCGTTTGCATAACATGACGACTCTCGCCGATCTCCGCATCAATTATTCGCGTGCTTCGCTCGACGAAGCCGATGCCGCCCCCAACCCTTTCGCCCAGTTCGATCGCTGGTTCAAGGAGGCGCTCGCCGCCAAGCTCCCCGAGCCCAACACGATGACGCTCGCCACCGTCGGCGACGACGGCCGGCCGTCGGCCCGAATCGTGCTCATCAAGGGTGTCGACGAACGCGGGTTCGTCTTCTTTACCAATTACGAAAGCCGCAAGGGCCGCGATCTCGCCGCCAATCCGCATGCGGCGCTGCTGTTCTACTGGATCGAGCTCGAGCGCCAAGTGCGCATCGAAGGGCGGATCGAGAAAACCAGCGCCGACGAAAGCGACCGCTATTTCGCGTCGCGTCCGCTCGGTTCGCGCATCGGCGCGTGGGCGTCCGAGCAGAGTGCCGTGATCGACAGCCGCGCGACGCTCGAAGCGCGCGAAAAAGCCGTGACCGAACGCTACGGCGAGAACCCGCCGCGCCCGCCGCACTGGGGCGGTTACCGCGTCGTGCCCGACGCGATCGAGTTCTGGCAGGGCCGCCCGTCGCGGCTGCACGACCGCCTGCTCTATACGCGCGACGCCGCGGCAGGGTCGGGCTGGACGATCTCGCGCCTGTCGCCGTAAGCACGGCTACCGCGGTGCCGGCGCGCGCCGGCCGTGTCTCGTGTTGCATCCGGGCGCCCACGTCGCAAGGCATGGGCGCCGGTCAAGATACTTGGCTGTATTCGATTCAACGAACAAACGGAGAATCCAAATGTTCTGGGAAAAGAAGCTGGCACAGTGGGCGGACGAAGTACGGGCGAAAGCGAACATACCGGCGCGACTCGTGCTGTGGAACGGCGATCAACTCGATTTCGGCACCTTCAGCGCGCCGCAGGTCACGCTGAAGGTCAACAGCGCGTCGGCGTTGCCGCTGCTGCTCGAACCGAGCCTCGACAATCTCGGCGAGGCGTACGTGAAGGGCAAGATCGACATCGAGGGCAGGCTGTCGGACATCATCAACATCAGCTACTCGCTCGCTCGCAGCACGGTCACCAGCGCAAGCAAGCTCGCGCGCGTGAAGCGCTACTTCAATCACACGAAAAACACCGACAGGAAGGCGATCCAGTATCACTATGACGTCTCGAACGCGTTCTACCAGCTGTGGCTGGACGAGAACATGGTGTACTCGTGCGCGTACTTCGAGAACGGCGACGAGGATCTCGCGACCGCACAGATCAAGAAGATCGACCATATCCTGACGAAGATCCGGCTGGAGCCCGGCCAGCGCCTGCTCGACATCGGCTGCGGCTGGGGCGCGCTCGTGCTGCGCGCCGCGCAGAAGTTCGGCGCGACGTGCCTGGGCGTGACGCTGTCGCAGAACCAGTTCGATCTCGCGACGGCGCGCGTGAAAGCCGCCGGGCTCGAGGACAAGATCGAGATCCGCCTGCAGGACTACCGCGAGATCGAGGGACAGTTCGACCGCATCACGAGCGTCGGGATGTTCGAGCACGTCGGCCGCAAGAACCTGCCGCTCTATTTCTCGCGCGTGCACGATCTGCTCACCGACGACGGCATCGCGATGAACCACGGGATCACGTCGACCGACGCGGAAAGCGGTGAAACGGCGCTCGGCGGCGGCGAATTCATCGACCGCTACGTGTTCCCGGACGGCGAGCTGCCGCACATCAGCCTCGCACTCGAAGCGGCGCAGCGCGGCGGGCTCGAGGCGATTGACGTCGAAAGCCTGCGGCGGCACTATGCGCGCACGCTCGAGATCTGGACCGAAAACTTCGAGGCGAAGGCGGAAGAGGCGCGCACGCTCGTCGACGACGAAAAATTCCGCATCTGGCGCGTGTATCTCGCCGGTTGCGCGTATGCGTTCGAGCACGACGACGTGTCGATCTTCCAGATCGTGTGCCGCAAGGCCGGACGCAGCGCAAAAACGCTGCCGTGGTCGCGGCGCTACATGTACGAACACACGCTGCCGCGCTAGGCGGCACTTCACGCTGGGCATGCATGGGTGACGGGAGGACGCGGCGCAGCACGCCGCCGCAACGACAGCAGCGCGACGAACCGGACGAGTCGCACGCCGACGGGCAGTTCGACCTGTTCGGCGCGTCGCCGGACGACGCGCGCGCGGCCGCGCCTGCGGACGACGATAACCCTCCAGATGCCGGCGATCGCGTGACGCCTGGCGAACACGACACGGCGCGACCGGCAAAGTCGCCTGCGCGCGCCGGCCGTGCATCGCCCCGCCTTCCCGTCGACGAGGAACCGGAACCGTCGCCTGCTTCCGGCTTGCTGTGGGACGAACCGTCGCCGCCGGCCACGCCCGCGAAGAAGGGCCGGCGCCGGCGCGGCGTGCCGCCCGCACCGGTTTCCGCGGAAGTCGCCGACGCGGCGGCCGCCCTGCCGCCGAACGTGCGGCTCGGCACGTCGTCGTGGTATTTCCCCGGCTGGGACGGCATCGTCTACGACGGCGATTTCGCGCAGACGAAGCTGTCTCGCGAGGGGCTCGAGGCGTACGGCGCACATCCGCTGCTGAAGAGCGTGAGCCTCGACCGGTCGTTCTACGGGCCGCTGTCGGTGGCCGACTACCTGCGCTACGCGCAACAGGTGCCGGACGACTTCCGCTTCGTCGTGAAGGCGCCGGCGTCCGTCACCGATGCGGTCGTGCGCGGCCGGCGCGGCGAGCCGTCGGGCCCGAATCCGACCTTTCTCGACGCGCAGCTCGCCACTCGCGAATTCGTGCAGCCGTGCCTCGAAGGGCTCGGCAGGAAGGCCGGCGTGCTGGTGTTCCAGTTTTCTCCAATGCCCGATCAACTGCTCGCCGAACCGGCCGCGCTGATCGACCGGCTGTCGGCGTTCTTCGCGGCGCTGCCGACGCTGCCGCCGGACGCCGACGGCACGCGCTACGCGATCGAGATCCGCGACGCCAGCCTGCTCACGCCGCGCTTCATCCGCGCGCTCGCGGCGCTCGGCGTGCGCTACTGCGTCGGCCTGCATGCGCGAATGCCCGACCCGCTGCGCCAGGCGGCCGCGCTCGCGCTGCTCGACGGCGATGCGCCGGGCCCGCTGATCGTGCGCTGGAGCCTGCATGGCGGCTTCAAGTACGAACAGGCAAAAGCAAAATACGAGCCGTTCGACAAGCTCGTCGACGAAGATCCGGCCACGCGCTCGGCGCTCGCCGAACTGGCCGCGCGCTACGCGCTGGCCGGACAGCCCGTGATCATCACGATCAACAACAAGGCGGAAGGCTCCGCGCCGCTGTCGTGCCTCGCGCTCGCGCGCGAGATCGCCGCCGCGTGCGCGCACTGGCGCAGCGAGGCGGCGTAAGCATCGCGGGTGCGGGCGCCGTTTGTGCGCCGGCGAACCGCACCGGCGAACCGATTACGCACCGCGCAGCGACTTCAGCCGGTGCGAGAACTTCTGGCGGAATTTCGCGAGCTTCGGGCCGATCACGACCGAGCAGTAGCCCTGCCCCGGATTGCGCGCGTAATAGTTCTGGTGATAGTCCTCGGCCGGCCAGTAGTTGTCGTCGAGCGGCACGACCTGCGTGACGATCGGCTGCCCGAACACCTGCTCGCGCTCCAGTTCGCGGATCACGTCGAGCGCGACGTCCCGCTGCGCGTCCGAATGTGTGAACACGACCGAACGGTATTGCGTGCCGACGTCGTTGCCCTGCCGGTTCAGCTGGGTCGGATCGTGCGTCGCGAAGAAGATCTCGAGGATCTCGCGATAGCCGATGCGCGCCGGATCGAACGTCACGTTCACGACCTCCGCGTGACCAGTGTCGCCGTCGCATACGTCACGATAGCCGGGATTGCGCGTATGGCCGCCTGCGTAGCCCGACTGGACGGCCGTCACGCCGTCGACGTCGAGAAAAACGGCCTCCGTGCACCAGAAGCACCCGCCGCCTACAGTCGCGGTTTCAAGCATCTCGTTCACCATGAAATCATTACCTCGTTGATGACGACGGGCGGCACGCGGGCGCGCGCCGGCATCGCCGGTCCGTATCGCCGCTGTCCGGCCGCTGCCAAGCTGCGGCCCGGTTGCCCGGTGCGCAGCGGCAGCGTTCAAGTATCTCACTCGTGCGCGAATCCGGCAGAATCGCATGCCTGCCGCGCACCACCGGCCGCGCGTTTCTCGTCTACACTTAGGCACGCTTCGCCGCGACGGCACACCGTCCGGCTGCGCGCAGCGTCCGATGCACGCCCGTCCTGATGCCCACATCATCCGCCGGAACATCGATATGCACGCCTCAGCAGAAATCGCCCGCATCGCGGGCTCGAACATCGGCGCTCCGCACGCCGTCGCTTTCACCGCGCCCTCGCGCCGCCGTGCGCCCGTTGCGCCGCATGCGCGGCGGTCCGGCACACCGCGTTTCCCTGGTTTCCCGACCTGATGCACCGCGCCGCGCGTCCTCCAATCGCGCGAGGCCGCCAGTGCGTTCCCGTCACGCAATCCGTTCGACCCGCACGTTCGCAGCGAACTTCCGTGCGCCCGTGATCCGATACGACCGAAAGAGGCACTACGATGAGCATGCGGCCTGACCCGACATTTCACGCTTCGCCGGAACTGGCGATGCAGGCGCCGGCGGAGGAATTCGCCTATACGTTGTTGCTGAGCCCCGATTTTTCCAGACCCGACGCGCTCGCCGTGATCGACGTGAAACCCGGCTCGGCGACCTACGGCAAGATCGTGCACACGGTGACGATGCCGAACACCGGCGACGAATTCCACCACTTCGGCTGGAATGCGTGTTCGTCGTCGCTGTCGCCACTGACCGGCCATGCGTTCCTCGAACGCCGCTTCCTGATCATCCCGGGCCTGCGTTCGTCGCGGATCTACGTGATCGACACGAAGCCGCACCCGACGCAGGCGCGCATCCACAAGATCATCGAGCCCGACGAGGTGTTCGCGAAGACCGGCTATTCGCGGCCGCATACGGTTCATTGCGGCCCCGAAGGCATTTACGTGAGCACGCTCGGCGGTGCGGGCAAGGACGGCACCGACGGCGCGCCCGGCATCTTCATCATGGACTGCGAGACGTTCGACGTGCTCGGCCGCTGGGAGATCGACCGTGGCCCGCAGGACAAGCATTACGACTTCTGGTGGAACCTGCCGCGCGACTACATGGTGTCGAGCGAATGGGCGCTGCCGCCGCAATTCGAGAACGGCATCGTGCCGGAAGACCTGCTCGCGAACCGCTACGGCCACCGGCTGCATTTCTGGGACCTGCGCGCGCGGCGCAACGTGCAGACGATCGATCTCGGCGCGCAGCACCAGATGGCGCTCGAGGTGCGGCCCGCGCACGATCCGGTACGCGAATACGGTTTCGTCGGCGTCGTGGTCGACACGACCAGTCTCGAAGGATCGATCTGGACCTGGTGGCGCGAGGACGGCCAGTTTCATGTGAAGAAGACCGCGACGATTCCGCCCGAACCGGCCGCGGCCGACGAACTGCCGCCGCTGCTCAAGAGTTTCGGCGCGGTGCCGCCGCTCGTGACCGACATCGACCTGTCGCTCGACGACCGCTTCCTGTACGTGTCGTGCTGGGGCACCGGCGAGATGCGCCAGTACGACGTATCGGATCCGCATCACCCGGTGCTCGCGGGGTCGGTGCGTATCGGCGGGATCGTGCGCCGCGCACGGCACACGAATGGCCACGCGTTCGCCGGCGGCCCGCAGATGGTGGAAATCAGCCGCGACGGCCGGCGCGTGTACTGGACCAACTCGCTCTACTCGACCTGGGACGACCAGTTCTATCCGGACGGCGTGCCGGCCGCGCAGGTGCTCGCGCATGCGGGGCCGGACGGCGGGCTGACGCTCGCCGACGACTATTGGGTCGAGTTCCCCGACGGCTATCGCGCGCACCAGATCCGGCTCGAAGGCGGCGACTGCTCGACCGACTCGTTCTGCTATCCGTCGGTCAAGCGTTGAGCGCCGGCCTCTCCGCGCCGCTCGCGCTGTGGGCTGCCGTGCTCGCGAGCGGCGTCTATCACGGGCTCAACCCGGCGATGGGCTGGCCGCTCGCGGTGTCGAACGCGCTGATGACGCGCCGCGACGGCGCGCTCGTCGCCGCGCTCGGCTATCTCGCGCTCGGCCACGCGCTCGCGGTATTCATGGTGATGCTGCCGTTCGGGCTGCTTGCCGCGCTGCTTGCGTGGCAGTCGGCGATCCGGATCGGCGCGAGCGCGCTCGTGATCGGCTTCGGCGTGGTGCTGCTGATCCGGCGGCGGCATCCGCGTGCGCTCGCGCGGATTCCGCCCGCGCGGCTCGGCCTGTGGTCGTTCGCGGTTGCGCTCGCGCACGGCGCGGGGCTGATGCTGGTGCCGATTTACCTCGGGCTCTGCGGGCTCGACCGGGACGCCGGCCATCGCGCGGCGGCCACGCTCGTCGATGCGCATCTCGGAATGGCGCTCGTCGTCGCGGCCGTGCACGCAGCCGCGATGATCGGCGCAGGCGGCGTGCTCGCGTGGCTCGTGTACCGCTATCTCGGGCTGAAGTTCGTCGCGCGGAGCTGGTTCAATCTCGATGCGGTGTGGGCGTCCAGCCTGATCCTGACGGGTGCGCTGTCGCTCGGGCTGGCGGCGACGGCCTAGCGCCCGGCTCGCGGAACGGCCTCGTGTGACGCGCACTGAGAGGTGCGAAACCGACCGTTCCAGCACGACGCCGGCGTCGCGCGACAGTGTTCGCTACCTCACGCTCGCCCCGCGATGCGCCGTGCGCACGGGTCCGGCGGTCGCGATTCCGCTAAAATCGGGCCATGCGCACCACTTCCCAACCGACCGCCCTGGCCTTGTCGCCTTTCATCCGCCGCGCCCGTTGCATCCGCCGTGCGCCGCGCCCGTCCGTTTCGTTCCGGATGGCCGTCCGATGAACCACGCCACCCCGCCGGATTTCGACTCCGCCGCCTTTCGCCAGGCGCTCGGGCAGTTCGCGACCGGCGTCACGGTCATCACGACGCGTGCGCCGTCCGGGCAGCTGATCGGCATCACCGCAAGCTCGTTCAACTCGGTCTCGCTCGACCCGCCGCTCGTGCTGTGGAGCCTCGCGCACAAATCGGCGTCGACCCCGGTGTTCCGCAACAACAGCCATTACGTGGTGAACGTGCTCGCGGCGTCGCAGCTCGACCTGTGCAAGCGCTTCTCGACTTACAAAGGCGACCGCTTCGAAGGGATCGCGCACGCGGCCGGCAACTCGGGCATGCCGGTGCTCGACGGTGCGCTCGCGTGGTTCGAATGCCATAACCGCAGCCGCTACGACGAAGGCGACCACGTGATCTTCGTCGGCGAAGTGGAACGCTGCGGCGTGCGGGCCGCGTCGGATGCCGCAGCGCCGCTCGTGTTCCACGGCGGCGGCTTCCACGGCCTCACACCGCTTTGATCGCCCCCATGCGCGCCAGCCCGACCGGCGCGCCCGCTTCGTCCTTCAGCGTCTGCAGCACGATGTTCGAACGGATGTCCATCACGCCCGGCGCCTTGTAGAGCCGGTTCAGCACGAAATCCGAGTAGTGCTTGAGGTTGTGCGCGAGCACCCGCAGCAGATAGTGGCTCTCGCCCGTCACGACGAACGCGCCGACCACCTCCGGCCATTCGCGCAGCGCTTCCGCGAAGCGCTCGTGCCATTGATTCTCTTCGTTGCGCATCGACACCTGCACGAACGCCTCGAGCTCGAAGCCGAGCTTCTCGCGGCTCAGGCACGCGCGATAGTGCTCGATCACGCCCTGCTCCTCGAGCAGGCGCATCCGGCGCAGACAGGCGGACGGCGAGAGCGAGATCCGTTCCGCCAGGTCGAGATTGCTGATTCTGCCCTCCTCCTGCAGTACCGCCAGAATCCGGCAGTCGGTGGCATCGAGCGTGATCGCGTGCATTTTTGGTCCCCGTTTTCCCTCTGAGTCGAATTATCTGCCAATCGGGCGGATTGTCCATGTTTATTTCGCAAGCACTTTCTGCGAGCGTCCACCTATCATTCGAAGCATCGATTCACAGCTTCGTCATGCCATGGACACACTCTGGGACATCTCCCCGCCCGTCAGCCCCGCCACCCCCGTGTGGCCGGGCGACACGCCGGTTTCCGTCGAACGCGTATGGCGGATGGAGGCCGGCTCGCCGGTCAACGTCGCGCGCCTGACGCTGTCGCCGCACACGGGCGCGCACTGCGACGCGCCGCTCCACTACGACGCCGACGGCGCACCGATCGGCGCGGTGCCGCTCGACACCTATCTCGGCCCGTGCCGCGTGATCCACTGCATCGGCGCGTCGCCGGTCGTGCGCCCGGCCGACATCGACGCCGCGCTGGACGGCGTGCCGCCGCGCGTGCTGCTGCGCACCTATGCGCGCGCAAGCGTCGAGCAATGGGACAGCGCCTTCTGCGCGGTCGCACCCGACACCGTCGACCTGCTCGCCGCGCGCGGCGTGAAGCTGATCGGCATCGACACGCCGTCGCTCGACCCGCAGGAATCGAAGACCATGGATGCGCATCACCGCGTGCGCGCGCACCGGATGGCGATCCTCGAAGGGATCGTGCTCGACGACGTGCCGCCCGGCGACTACGAACTGATCGCGCTGCCGCTGAAGTTCGCGACGCTCGACGCGAGCCCCGTGCGCGCGGTGCTGCGCGCGCTGCCCGGCCGATCCGCCTGATTCACCGAACCACCGACCCGAGAACCACTGACCCGACATCATGATCAAGACCCGTGAAGACGCGCTCGCCCTCGACCGCGACGACCCGCTCGCCCCGCTGCGCGACCAGTTCGCGCTGCCCGACGGCGTGATCTATCTCGACGGCAACTCGCTCGGCGCGCAGCCGCGCGCGTCGGCCGCCCGCGCGCAACAGGTGATCGGCGCCGAATGGGGCGAAGGCCTGATCCGCAGCTGGAACACCGCCGGCTGGTTCGCGCTGCCGCGCCGCCTCGGCGACAAGCTCGCGACGCTGATCGGCGGCGCGCCCGGCGAGACCGTCGTGACCGACACCATCTCGATCAACCTGTTCAAGCTGCTGTCGGCGATGCTGCGCCATCAAGCCGAGCGCGCGCCGGAACGCCGCGTGATCGTGTCGGAGCGCTCGAACTTCCCGACCGACCTGTACATCGCGCAAGGGTTGATCGAACAGCTCGGCGGCGGCTATGAGCTGCGCCTGATCGACGATCCGGCGGACCTGCCCGACGCGCTCGGCGCGGACACGGCCGTCGCGATGATCACCCACGTGAACTACCGCACCGGCTACATGCACGACATGCCGGCCGTCACGCAGCTCGTGCACGACGCGGGCGCGCTGATGCTGTGGGATCTCGCGCATTCGGCCGGCGCGGTGCCGGTCGACCTGAACGGCGCGCGCGCGGACGGCGCGGTCGGCTGCACGTACAAGTATCTGAACGGCGGCCCCGGT
This sequence comes from Burkholderia sp. AW49-1, assembly GCF_053427845.1. Taxonomy (NCBI): domain Bacteria; kingdom Pseudomonadati; phylum Pseudomonadota; class Betaproteobacteria; order Burkholderiales; family Burkholderiaceae; genus Burkholderia; species Burkholderia sp. AW49-1. Next base: position 23,259 of record NZ_JBSAXF010000012.1, read on the forward strand.
TCGCCCGCATTCGTGTGGGTGCCGCACCGTCATCACGCGCACTTCTCGCAGCCGCTGTCGGGCTGGTGGGGCCATCGCGCGCCGTTCGCGATGCAGCCGGACTTCGCGCCCGATCCGGGCATCGCGCGCTTCCTCTGCGGCACGCAGCCGATGGTGTCGATGTCGATGGTCGAATGCGGGCTCGACGTGTTCCTGCAGACCGACATGCACGCGATCCGCCGCAAGTCGCTCGCGCTGACCGATGCGTTCATCGCGCTCGTCGAGGCACGCTGCGCGGGCCTGTCGCTGAAACTCGTCACGCCGCGCGCGCATCACCAGCGCGGCTCGCAGGCGAGCTTCGAGCATCCGCACGGCTACGAGGTGATGCAGGCGCTGATCGCGCGCGGCGTGATCGGCGACTACCGCGAGCCGTATGTGCTGCGCTTCGGCTTCACGCCGCTCTATACGCGCTTCGTCGACGTGTGGGATGCCGTCGAGACGCTGCGCGACATCCTGGCCACCGATGCGTGGAAGGCACCCGAGTTCGCCGAGCGCGGCGCGGTGACCTGACCGGCTTTTTGCCCGGCGCGCGCCGCGGCGACATGCGGATTGCGCGCCGCGCCCCCGTCATTCAATTCTGGAGAGAGTCGTGAATTCTGGTCATATGCAGCCACCCGGCGACGATGCGCCGGCGGGCTGCCCGTTCTCGGGCGCACGCGCGACCCAACCGGCACACGAAGCACCGCACGTGCCGGGCGATGCCTCGGGCGAAGCCGGCTGGCACAACGCGCAGCTCGATTTCTCGAAATCGATGAGCTACGGCGACTACCTGTCGCTGAATTCGATCCTCGACGCGCAGCATCCGCTGTCGCCCGATCACAACGAGATGCTGTTCATCATCCAGCATCAGACGAGCGAGCTGTGGATGAAGCTCGCGTTGTTCGAATTGCGCGGCGCGCTCGACGCGGTGCGCGGCGACGCGCTGCCGCCCGCGTTCAAGATGCTCGCGCGCGTGTCGCGCATTCTCGAGCAGCTCGTGCAGGCGTGGAACGTACTGTCGACGATGACGCCGTCCGAGTATTCGGCGATGCGGCCGTACCTCGGTCAGTCGTCGGGCTTCCAGTCGTATCAGTACCGGCAGCTCGAATTCCTGCTCGGCAACAAGAACGTGCAGATGCTGCAGCCGCATGTGCACCGGCCCGACATCCTCGAACAGGTGCGCGCGACGCTCGAGGCGCCGTCATTCTATGACGAGGTCGTGCGCCTGCTCGCGCGGCGCGGTTTCCCGATCGCACCCGAGCGGCTCGAGCGCGACTGGACGCAGCCGATGCGGCACGACGAAACCGTCGAGGCCGCGTGGCTCGAGGTCTACCGTCACCCGCAGCAGCACTGGGAGCTCTACGAGATGGCCGAGGAGCTCGTCGATCTCGAGGACGCGTTCCGCCAGTGGCGCTTCCGTCACGTGACGACCGTCGAGCGCATCATCGGCTTCAAGCAGGGCACCGGCGGCACGAGCGGCGCGCCGTATCTGCGCAAGATGCTCGACGTCGTGCTGTTCCCCGAGCTCTGGCACGTGCGCACCACGCTGTAACGCGCTCGCGCGTCATGCGCCCGCGCGTCACGACTACGTGCGGGCCAGTTCCTCCCCGTCGTGCGGCAGCGCGCGTTCGCGCGTGAGCCGCGGAATGTGCCGCCGCATCGCGAGCAGCGCGACGCACACCACACTCATCGCAGCGGCCAGCATCGTCAGGTACGCCGTCGCACCGCCCGCGGTGATCACCATCGCGCCCGCGAACGCGCTGAGGATCGCGCCAAGCCGGCCGAACGCGAGCGCGCTCGCGGTGCCGGTCGCGCGCACCACCGTCGGGTAGATGTACGCGCACAGCGCATACATCGTCGACTGCACCGCGTTGACGAACAACCCGTGCACGCCGAGCCCGACGATCAGCCAGCCCGTGTGCCGCCCCGCGTCGACACCCATCAGCCACACCGCGCTCGCCGCGCCACCGATGCTGCACAGCGCGAGCGGCCAGCGCGAACCCGCATGCGCGATCGCCCACGCGCACAGCAGCGCGCCGATCACGCCGCCGAGGTTGTACGCGGTGAGCCCGGCGCCCGCGACCGACACGCTCAGCCCGCTCGCGGCGAGCATCGTCGGCAGCCAGCTGAACGCCGCATACACGGCGAGCAGGCACATGAAGAACGCGCACCACAGCGCGATCGTGTCACGCGCCTGGCCGCCGGCGAACAGTGCGCCGAACCCGCCTCGTGCGCCGGGCGCGCGTGCATCGCGCAGATCGGTGAACGCGGTGCCGGGCGCGACCGGCCGCTGCATGCGCGCGAGCAGCGCGCCGAGTTCCGGCCAGCGCGCGGGGCGGCGCGCCAGGAAGCGCGGCGATTCGGGCAACGCGCGCACGAGCACGAAGCCGAGCACGAGCGGCAGCGCGCCGCCGGCGAAGAACAGCCCGCGCCAGCCGTAGCGCGGCAGCACTTCGTGCGCGAACAGCCCGGCCAGCATGCCGCCGAGCGGCACGCAGACGATCGTCGCCGTCACCATCATCGTGCGGCGCCGCGCGGGCGTGTATTCGGCCGTCATCGTCGTGGCCGTCGGCAGCGCGCCACCGATCCCGAGCCCCGCGCAGAAGCGCAGCATCGCGATCGTCGCGACATCCGGCGCGAAGCCGATCGCGCAGGTCGCGATGCCGAACAGGAACACGCTGCCGATCACGGCCTGGCGGCGCCCGAAACGGTCCGCGACGATGCCCGCGCACGCGCTGCCGATGCCCATCCCGATCAGCCCGGCGGCGACCGCCGGCGCGAACGCGGCGCGCGTGATCCCCCATTCGCGGATCAGCACGGGAATTGCGAAACCGATCAACTGTCCGTCGAAACCGTCGAGCACGATCGCGAGTGCGGCAAGCACCACCACGCAACGCTGCATCGTCGTGAACGGTCCGTCGTCGAGCGTCGCGCCGATGTCGACCGGGGGCGGCTGCAATCCGTCGCGCGTGCTCATGCGACCTCCCGTGCGCCACGCGTCGGCGGCAACGTGCGCGCACGGCGCGCGGCAAGACAACGGCATTCGATGACTTTCATGGCGTCTCCAGTTGCCCGGGCTGGCGCTTGCGCGTGCCCGGATCTCGTGTTGCGCGGTCGGTCGGCATCCGTGCATCGGCGCCGGCCCCGTCTCGTCCAATCCAATCCGATCCGGCGACATCGCCTGCATGCGGCGCGCCCGTATCGTCATGCGGCGCGAGCCCGCCGCCGGCGTGTTGCTCAGTCGCGCCGCGCGTCGATCAGCCTGACGAGCGCGAGCAGCGTATCGGTATGCGGCACCGCGATACCCGTCTCGCGCGCGGCCGCGACGACCGTGCCGCTGATCGCGTCGATCTCGGTGCGGCGGCCCGCGAGCACGTCCTGCAGCATCGACGGCCGATGGCCGCGATGCGCGTAAATCGCATGCTCGACGTTGCGCGCGATGCGCTCGCCGTCCACCGCGATGCCTTTCGCGCGCGCGACGGCGGCCGTCTCCGCAGCGATCGCCAGCGCGAGCCGTGGGCCGTCGGGTTCACGGCCGAGCTGGTCGACCGTGCAGCCCGTCGCCGCGCACAGCGTGTTGAGCGCCGCGTTGAACGCGACCTTTTCCCAGATCGCGGCCCACACGTCGGCATCGAGCGAACACGCGAGCCCGGCACGCGACAGCGCGTCGGCCACGGCCGCCGCGAACGGGCGCGCCGCGCCATCGGCCGTCATCATGCGGATCGCGCCGGCACCGTGCGAGCGCACGTGCCCGGCGCCGGCGAAGTCGGCCGGCCACGTCGTGACGCCGACCAGAATCCGTTCGAGCGGCACGAACGCGTTCAGCGTCTCGACGTTGCCGAGGCCGTTCTGCAGCGTCAGCACGTACGTACGCGACGTCAGCAATGCGCGCACGCCGTCGAGCGCCGCACGCGTGTGCAGCGATTTCGTGAAAACGATCAGCAGATCGAACGGGTCGTCGGGCGATGCGCTTGCTTGCGCATTCACCGTTTCCGGCCGGACGGCCTGCAGCGCGCGGATGCGGCGTTCGCCGCGATCGTCGTCGATGCGCAGCCCGTCGCGGCGGATCGCATCGAGATGCGCATCGTTCACGTCGATCAGCGTGACGGCCTCGCCGTGCTCGGCCAGCAGCGCGCCGAACAGCGAGCCCATCGCACCGGCGCCGAGAATCGCAATCTTCATCGTCGGCGGCCTCTCAGAATGGATACTGGCGCGGCGCGGTCTGCACCGTGATCCAGCGCAGGTCCGTGAACGCGGCGATGCCGGCCGTGCCGCCGAAGTGGCCGAAGCCGCTGTCCTTCACGCCGCCGAACGGCATTTGCGCCTCGTCGTGCACGGTCGGGCCGTTCACGTGGCAGATGCCCGATTCGATGCTCGCCGCGACCCTAATCGCGCGGGCGACGTCGCGGCTGAACACGGCCGACGCCAGCCCGAATGCGTTGTCGTTCGCGCAGCGGATCGCGGCCGCCTCGCCATCGACCCGCACGATGCCCTTCACCGGCCCGAACGATTCCTCCGCGTAGATCCGCATCGCGGGCGTCACGTGATCGAGCAGCGTCGCCGGGAACAGCGTGCTGTCCGACTTGCCGCCGCACAACAGCGTCGCGCCATGCGCGAGCGCATCGTCGATCAGCGCGTTGCAGCGCTCGACGGCCTTCATGTCGATCAGCGAACCGAGCACGACCGGCCCTTGGCGCGGATCGCCGAGCGGCAGCGACGCGGCCTTGGCGGCAAGCTTCGCGACGAATGCGTCGGCGATCGACGCGTCGACGACGATCCGCTCGGTCGACATGCAGATCTGCCCGGAATTCGCGAATGCGCCGAATGCGGCCGCGGCGACCGCCGCATCGAGATCCGCATCGTCGAGCACGACGAACGGCGCCTTGCCGCCGAGTTCGAGCACCGACGGCTTCAGATGACGCGCGCACGCTTCGGCGACGATCCGCCCGACGCGCGTCGAGCCTGTGAAATTCACGCGGCGCACGGCCGGATGGGCGATCAACGCGTCGACGACGGCGCCCGCATCCTTGGGCGCGTTCGTCACGAAGTTGACGACGCCCGGCGGCAGCCCGGCCTCCTGCAGCGCCTCGACGATCAGCCCGTGCGTGACGGGGCACAGCTCGGAGCCCTTCAGCACGACCGTGTTGCCGCAAGCGAGCGGTAGCGCGAGCGCACGCGTCGCGAGGATCACCGGTGCGTTCCACGGCGCGATGCCGAGCACCACGCCGGCCGGCTGCCGCACGCCCATCGCGAGCGAGCCGGGCACGTCGGACGGGATCAGCTCGCCACCGACCTGCGTGGTCAGCGACGCGGCCTCGACGAGCCCGCTGGCGGCAAGGTGCACGTTGAAGCCTGCCCACAGCGCCGACGCGCCGGTTTCGGCCGCCATCGCGGCGACGAACTGCTCGTGCTTCGCTTCGAGCGCGGCGGCAGCCTTCAGCAGCAGCGCGCGGCGCGCGCCGGGGCCGAGCGCGGCCCATTCGGGAAACGCGCGAGCGGCCGCGTCGGCCGCCGCGCGCGCATCGTCGACCGTGCCCGCGGGCGCGGCCGACGCGACGTCGCCGTCGAGCGGGTTACGGCGCACGAAGGTCGCGCCGCTGGACGAATGGCGGCGTTCGCCGCCGATCAGCATCGATACGGTTTGCATGGATTCTCCGGAACGACGCGCAACGCGCGTCAGGCAACCTCGACGTCGACGACGACGGGCGTATCGGCCCGCAGCGCATCGGTCAGCGTGTCGCGCAGGCGCGCGGCATCGGCGACGCGGATGCCGCGGCACCCCATCCCCTGCGCGAGCGCGACGAAATCCAGATCGGGCAGATCGGTGCCCTGCACCGGATCGTCGGGGCCGAAGCCGAACACGGGCGCGAAATCCTGCAGCGCCGCGTAGCGCCGATTGTTCAGGATCACGAACGTGATCGGCAGCTTCAGCTGCGCGGCGCTCCACAATGCCTGGATCGAATAGAGGCTCGACCCGTCGCCGATCAGCCCGATCACGCGCCGCCCCGGCCGCGCGAGCGCGACGCCGACCGCGGCCGGCATCCCGTAGCCGAGCCCGCCGCTGTCCATCGTGTAGAACGTGCCGCTGCACGTGAACGGCAGGTGCGCCTGCATCACCGGCCGCGCGCTCGGCGCTTCCTCGACGACGATGTCGTGCGCGTCGCGCACGTCGGCGAGCGTCTGCAGCGCGAATGCCACCGACATCCGCTCGCCGGCGGCCGGCGCTTCGGCGCGCGGGCGCGGCGGTCGCGGCGCGGGCATCGGCCGCTCGGGCGGCGCAGGCCGCGCCAGCAGGTCGCGTGCCGCGAGCCGCAGGTTGCCGACGACCGCGTCGCCCGACGGTGTCCACGCGGCGATGCCGGGATCGTCGACGAGCTGCACGAGCGTGGCGCCCGGCGGCACGTGCGGGCCGCGGCCCTCGATGTGATAGGTGAACGCAGGCGCACCGAACGCGAACACGAGGTCGTGCCCATCAAGCCGCGCGACGATCTTCTCGCGGATCGCGGGCAGGAAGCCGGCGAACAGCGGATGATCCTCGGGAAAGCTGCAGCGCCCCGACATCGGCGCGACGTACACGCTGGCCCGGTGCCGCTCGGCGAGCCGCACGACGTCGTCCCACGCACCGGCCCGATCGACGGCCGCGCCGACCACCAGCGCGGGACGCCGCGCGGCATCGAGCGCGTCGCCGAGCCGCGCGAGCGCATCCGGATCGGGCCGCACGACGCTGCTCACGTCGCGGCGCGGCAGCAGCTCGGCCGGCTGGTCCCAGTCGTCGACCGGAATCGACACGAACACCGGCCCGCGCGGCTCCTGCATCGCGATCCGGTACGCCCGCGCGATCGCGGCCGGCACGTCCTGCGCACGCGCCGGCTCGATGCTCCATTTCACGTACGGCTTCGGCAGCTCGGCGGCCTGCGTCGCACCGAGAAACGGATCGAACGGCAGGATCGCGCGCGCCTGCTGGCCCGCGGTGACGATCAGCGGCGCGCGGTTCCTGAACGCGGTGAACAGGTTGCCCATCGCGTTGCCGACGCCGGCCGCCGAATGCAGGTTGACGACCGCCGCGTTGCCGGTGGCCTGCGCATGACCGTCCGCCATGCCGACCACGACGGCCTCCTGCAGGCCGAGCACGTAGCGGAAATCGGCGGGGAAATCGCGAAACATCGGCAGCTCGGTCGAGCCCGGATTGCCGAACACGCGATCGATGCCGAACTGGCGAAACAGGTCGATGACGGCATCGCGAACGGTGATCGGGGCGGCCGGTGCGGCGGAATGGGACGGGGTGCAGGACATGCTCGGGCGTCTCCTTGGTGGCTTGGCGGTTTCCACAGTATCGAAGCGCGAGTCATTCACGGATACTGTATTTTTTGCGAAAAGCCATTACGGTTCGGCATGACTTTCGATCTCCGACAATTGCGGGCATTCACGACCATCGTCGCGTGCGGCAGCCTCGGCCGCGCCGCCGACGCGTTGCACGTGACCCAGCCGGCGCTGAGCCGGATCCTGAAGCGGCTCGAGGACCAGGTCGGCGCGCCGCTGTTCGAGCGCCATTCGAAAGGCGTGCAGCTGACGGCGTTCGGCGAGGCGCTGCTGCCGCACGCGACGCTGCTGCAGCACGAGGCCGAGCACGCGCGCGAGGAGCTCGACGCGATGCGCGGCTTCGCGAAGGGCACGATCAAGGTCGGCACGGTGGGCAGCATCGCGAGCCTCGTGCTGCCGGTCGCGGTCGGCCGCGTGCTCGACCGCTGGCCGAACCTGCGTGTCGAGATTCTCGAAGGCGTGTGGGATCGGCTCGCGGAAGGGCTGAACAAGCACGAGATCGATCTCGCGCTGTCCGCGCACGGGCCCGACACCGACGAGATCGTCGCGATTCCGGAGTGCCGCTGGGAAGATCGCAGCCATATCGTTGCGGCACCGCACCATCCGCTGCGCGCGCTCGGCCGCGCACCGACGCTCGCCGATACGCTGCACGCGCGCTGGGCGATTCCGCCGCGCGGCACCGCGCCATTCGACCACATGCGCGCGACCTTCGACGCGCACGGGCTTGCCCTTCCCGACATCGCGGTCGAGACGCGCTCGGTCACGACGCTGAAGAGCCTCGTCGCGCATGCCGGCTTCCTGAGCTGGATGGCCGAACCGATGTACGGCGCCGAACAGCGCGCCGGCACGATCGACACGCTGCCGGTACGCGAGGTCGTCGCGGTGCGCACGCTCACCGCATTCCGGCGCCGCCACGGAATCCTGCCGGGCCCGGCCGGCAAGCTGCTCGACGAACTCGTCGCGCTCACGCGCGAAGGTCGCTGACAGCGCTCTCCCCCCTTCGCGCCCCGCATTCGCGCAGCCCCGCGCGCCGCCGCAGCGCACCATCGAAATGCCGTGTCCCCGCCTTGACTTTCGTTCGCCCGAATACGATCATTCGCTCACACAAAGAGCAAATGATCGTATTCAACAGGAAAGACTGGCACGAACAGGAGACACCGGATGAGCGAATCGTCCTCCGCCCGCGCGCCCGTGCTGCTGCACATCGGCGCGGGCTCGTTCCACCGCGCGCACCAGGCGTGGTATCTGCATCGCGTGAACGCGGCCGTGCCGGCCGACGAACGGTGGTTGCTGAGCGTCGGCAACATCCGCGACGACATGCGCGCGACGATGGACGCGCTCGCCGCGCAGCACGGCGCGTACACGCTCGAAACCGTCACGCCGCAGGGCGAACGCGCATACGAGACGGTCCGCGCGATCGCGCGCGTGCTGCCGTGGTCGATCGACCTTGCCGCGTTGATCGACGCCGGCGCCGATCCGGCATGCCGGATCGTGTCGTTCACCGTGACCGAAGGCGGCTACTACCTCGACGAACACAACCGGCTCGACCTCGCGAACGCCGATCTCGCGGCCGACCTGCAGGGCGCGCGCACGACGCTGTACGGCGCACTCGCGGCGCTGCTCGCCGAGCGCGTGAAGCGCGGCGCGGGCCCGCTCACGCTGCAGAGCTGCGACAACCTGCGCAACAACGGCGCGCGCTTTCGCGCGGGCATGCGCGAATTTCTCGAACGGCGCGGCGAGGACGGCCTGCTCGCGTGGTTCGATGCGAACGTCGCGACGCCGAGCGCGATGGTCGACCGCATCACGCCGCGCCCGACCGCCGACGTGCGCGAACGCGTGCGCGCGGCCACCGGCGTCGACGACGCATGCCCGGTGATGGGCGAATCGTTCATCCAGTGGGTGATCGAGGACCGCTTCGCGGCCGGCCGGCCGCGCTGGGAGCTGGCCGGCGCGGAGCTGGTCGACGACGTGCACCCGTACGAGGAAGCGAAGATCCGCATCCTCAACGCGACGCACAGCTGCATCGCGTGGGCCGGCACGCTCGCGGGCTACACGTACATCCACGAGGGCACGCACGACGCGGCGATCCGCCGGTTCGCGCACGACTACGTGACCCAGGACGTGATCCCGTGTCTCAGCCCGAGCCCGCTCGATCTCGAACGCTACCGCGACGTCGTGCTCGAACGCTTCGGCAACCCGTACGTGCTCGACACGAACCAGCGCGTCGCGGCCGACGGCTTCTCGAAGATTCCCGGCTTCATCGCGCCGACGCTCGCCGAATCGCTCACACGCGGCGCGGCGCCGGTCGCCACCGCCGTGTTGCCGGCGCTGTTCCTGCGCTTTCTCGAACGCTGGGCGCGCGGCTTGCTGCCGTATGCGTACCAGGATGGCGTGATGGACGACGGCGCCGCGCGCGCGATCGTCGAAGCCGACGACCCGGTCGTCGCGCTGTGCGCGAGCCGCGCGCTGTGGGGCTCGCTCGCCGGCAACGCGGCGCTGTTCGACGCGCTGCGCGCCGGGCTCGCACGCGTCGACGCATGGCTCGCGCAGCGCTGACGCGCGACGGCCGGCAGCCTCGCAACCGGCCGCCGCGAGCGGCCGCGCATCCGGGCGAACCTGCGTTGGCAGGTGCGCATGCGTGCAGCTAAAGTAGCGGCTCCTCACTGACGGAACGGATCGCTCATGTATCTCGGCATCGACCTCGGCACCTCGGAAGTGAAGGTGCTGCTGCTTGCCCCGGACGGCACGGTGGTCGGCACCGCGGGCACGCCGTTCAGCGTGTCGCGGCCGCATCCGCGCTGGGCGGAACAGCATCCGGACGACTGGTGGCGCGGCACGCTCGCCGCGCTCGCGGCGCTGCGCGAGCGGCATCCGCACGCATTCGCGCAGGTGCGCGGGATCGGCCTGTCGGGCCAGATGCACGGCGCGGTGCTGCTCGGCCGCGACGACCGCGTGCTGCGCCCCGCGATCCTGTGGAACGACATGCGCAGCGCCGACGAATGCGCGCTGCTCACCGAACGCGCCCCCGATCTGCACGCGCTCGCCGGCAACCTGGCGATGCCCGGCTTCACCGCGCCGAAACTGCTGTGGGTCGCGAAGCACGAGCCCGACGTGTTCGCGGCGACCGCGTGCGTGCTGATGCCGAAGGACTACCTGCGTTTCCGTCTCACCGGCGCGAAGGTGTCCGACCCGTCCGACGCGGCCGGCACGCTGTGGCTCGACGTCGCGCGTCGCGACTGGTCCGACGCGCTGCTCGCCGCGTGCGACATGACGCGGGCGCAGATGCCGCGCATCGTCGAAGGCAACGCGCCGTCCGGCACGCTGCGCGCGGATCTGGCGCGCGAGCTCGGGCTGTCTGAGGCCGTCGTGGTGGCGGGCGGCGGCGGCGACAACGCGACGAGCGCGCTCGGCATCGGCGCGATCCACGCGGGCGACGGCTTCGTGTCGCTCGGCACGTCGGGCGTGCTGAGCGTGGTCGGCGACCGCTTCATGCCGAACTCCGCATCGGCCGTGCATGCGTTCTGCCACGCGATCCCCGATCGCTGGCAACTGATGAGCGTCGTGCTGTCGGCCGCGAGCTGCCTGCGCTGGGTCTGCAAGCTGACCGGCACGGACGAGCCGGCGCTGCTCGCCGAAATCGAGGCGCTCGACGCGGACGCGCTCGCGACGGCGCCGCTGTTCCTGCCGTACCTGTCCGGCGAGCGCACGCCGCACAACGATCCCTTTGCGCAGGGCGTGTTCTTCGGGATGACGCATGCGACCGAGCGCGCGCACCTCGGGTACGCGGTGCTAGAGGGCGTGACGCTCGGCCTCGCGGACGGCCTCGACGCGCTGCATGCGGCCGGCGTCGAAACCGACCGCCTGTCGCTGATCGGCGGCGGCGCGCGCAGCGCGTTCTGGGCGCAGCTGATCGCCGACGCGCTGAACGTGCGCACGTGCCAGCACGGCGGCGGCGAAACCGGTGCGGCGCTCGGCGCCGCGCGCCTGGGCTGGCTCGCCGTCGGCGGCGATCCGCATGCCGTGCTGACCAAGCCGCCGGTGCGCGCCGAATACGCGCCGGATGCCGGCCGTCATGCGCTGCTGCGCGAGCGCCTCGACGCGTTCCGCGCGCTGTATCGCCACGTGCGCCCGCTTTACGAACCGTCGCGCGCGCGGCTCGCGTAAGCGGCGACGCGCAGCGGCCGGCGGCCGCGCATCCGGCATGCGTTACAGTGGACGCCGTTGCGCCGCCCGGCGGCCGACCCAGATCCGAACCGAACCGCTATCGTGTCCAAGTCCTCAGAAAAACTCGATCTCGCCACGCGTGCCGCGTGGCTCTACTACGTCGCGGGCGACACGCAGAACGAAATCGCCGAGAAGCTGCAGGTGTCGCGCCCGGTCGCGCAGCGCCTCGTCGCGTTCGCGGTCGAGAAGAACCTGATCCGCGTGCGCGTCGATCATCAGCTCGCCGATTGTCTCGACCTCGGTGCGCAGCTGTCGAAGCGCTACGGGCTCGCGATGTGCGAAGTCGTGCCCGTCGATGCCGATGCGCCCGAAGCCATCGACCGCAAGCTCGCGGTCGCCGGCGCGCAGGTGATGGAGCGCTACCTGAACGAGACGCGGCCGATGGTGATTGCCGTCAGCAGCGGCCGGACGCTGAAGGCCGCGGTCGCGCAGATCGCGCAGATCGAGCGGCCGCAGCACCGGCTCGTGTCGATGGTCGGCGCGATCGCGGCCGACGGCTCGTCGAACCGCTACGACGTCGCGCAGTACATCTCCGAAAAAACCGGCGGGAAGCACTTCCTGCTGCCCGCGCCGCTGTTCGCCGACAGCGACGCCGAGCGCGCGCAATGGTGCAATCACCGGCTGTACCGGATCGTCGATGCGCTGTCGGCGCAGGCCGACGTCGCGTTCGTCGGGATCGGCAACATCGGCCCGCACTGCCCGCTCTATGAGGACGGCTTCATCACCGAACAGGAACGCGACGAGATGACCGCGCTCGGCGCCGTGGCCGAACTGCTCGGCGTGCCAATCGATGCCCAGGGCAAGCTGGTCGACGTGTCGACCAGCGCGCGCGTGACGAGCGTCGCGCTCGACGCGCCGCCGAAGCGCCCGACGATCGCGTTCGCCGGCGGCCCGAAGAAGCGCGACGCCGTGATCGCCGCGTTGCGCGGCGGCTGGCTGTCCGGGCTCGTCACCGACGAGACCTGCGCGCGCGCGGCACTCGAGGCGAAGGCGGCCTGACGCCGCCGAACGCGAGCCCCCACAGCGCGGCGGCCGCATACACGGTCGCCATGCCGGACCCGGCGCCGAGCGTCGCCGCCGCACGCGCGAACGGTACGGTGCTCGCGAGTGTCAGCCGCCGCTACGCGGCGCCGATCCATGCACCCGTCAGCGCGATGCCGACCCGCGATGCGACACCGGGTACGAACGGCGTCCCGTGGCCATCAGTGCGCCAGCCGACGCCGAAACTGCGCGCCTTCGTCGATTACATGGTCGAGCATCTGCGCATCTGACCGCGCCCGGCCGTCACGCCGCCTTCGCGTGCGGGCTCAGCCGCCGCAGCGCCTGCCCGTGTTCGTCGAACAGGTGGCAGTGCTCGGCCTGCGCATGCACGTGCAGCGCCTCGCCGGTGCGGTACGTGTCGAGCGGCGGAATCCGCGCGATCAGCCCGTCCGGCGCGACCGCCGACTCCGCGTACAGATACGCGGCATCGCCGAGCGATTCGACGGCCATCGTCCGCGCGGCGACGCCAGTTGCCGCCTGCGCCACCATCAGATGCTCGGGCCGCACGCCGACGGTCACCGCCGCCCCGCGCTGCAGCCCTGCCGCATCGACCGCGACGCGCTGCGTCTCGCCGCTGCCGAAGCGCACCAGCACGCCGGTCGCATCGGTCGACTCGACCGTGCCCGTCAGGAAATTCATCTTCGGCGAGCCGATGAAGCCCGCGACGAACTGGTTGGCCGGCGCGTGGTACAGCGCGTTCGGCGTGCCGACCTGCTGCACCGCGCCGCCCGACAGCACGACGATCTTGTCGGCGAGCGTCATTGCCTCGACCTGGTCGTGCGTCACGTAGATCATCGTCGTCTTCAGCTCGTCGTGCAGCCGCGCGAATTCCAGCCGCATCTTCACGCGCAGCGCAGCGTCGAGGTTCGACAACGGCTCGTCGAACAGGAACACCTTCGGCTTGCGCGTGATCGCGCGGCCGATCGCGACGCGCTGCCGCTGGCCGCCCGACAGCTGCTTCGGCTTGCGATCGAGCAGGTGATCGATGTGCAGGATCTTCGCGGCCTGCTTCACCGCCTGGTCGATCTCGGGCTTCTTCGCGCCGGCGAGCTTCAGGCCGAACGCCATGTTGTCGTACAGCGTCATGTGCGGGTACAGCGCATACGACTGGAACACCATCGCGATGCCGCGCTTCGCGCTCGGCACGTCGTTGACCTTCGCGCCGTCGATCAGCAGGTCGCCGCTCGAGATGTCCTCGAGCCCGGCGATCATCCGCATCAGCGTGGATTTGCCGCAGCCGCTCGGCCCGACGAACACGACGAATTCGCCGTCGGCGATGTCGAGGTTCACGTTGCGCAGCACTTCGGTGTCGTCGTAGCGCTTCGCGATGTTGCGCAGGAGCACGCTTGCCATGATCTGTCTCCGTTCGTTCGTGATGCGCCGCGTTCGATGCGGCGCGATCGTTCGTGGTACTAGTTCGGCAGCACGGCGCCGGTCGCCTGCCAGCGCGCGACGTAGCCGGGCAGCTCGTGCATGTCGTCGAATACGTGACGCGCGCCGATCCCGCGCAGCGCGTCGATCTGCGCGGCCGACGCATGCCCGCCGCCGATGAAGCCGAGCACGGTCATGCCGGCCGCGGCGGCCGCGGTGATGCCGGTCACGCTGTCCTCGACGACGAGGCATTGCGCGGGCACCGCGCCGAGCGCGCGTGCGGCCGCGAGATACACGTCGGGCGCGGGCTTCGGCCTGGCGACGGCGTCCGCGCAGAACAGCCGGTCGCCGAAGAAGCGCGCGAGGCCGGTGCGGGTGAGCGCCGCCTCGACGTATGCGCGGTAGCTGTTGCTCGCGCATGCCGTCGTCAGGCCGATCGCGGCGAGTGCCGTGTCGATGCCGGCGACCATCGGCGCGTTGACGGCCGCCGCCTCGACTGCGCGGCGGATCGCGTCGACGTCACCCGCCGTCAGCGTGCGGCCGACTGCCTCGCTCGCGCCGGCCAGCACGCGTTCGATGCGCAGCCCGAGCAGCGGCATCACCGCCGGCCGCGCGTCGACGCCCGGCCAGCGCGCATCCAGCTCGCGCACGATCACGTCGGCGGCGACGGCCTCGCTGTCGATCAGCACGCCGTCGCAATCGCAGATCAGCACGTTCGTCCCGTGGCCGACCGCGCCTTTTCCGCCCGCGCCCTCGCCGGCCGCGCTCATTTGACCGCTCCGAAGGTGAGCCCGCGCACGAGCTGCTTCTGCGACAGCCAGCCGACGATCAGGATCGGCGCGACGGCCAATAGGGAAGCCGCGGAAAGCTTCGCCCAGAACAGCCCCTCGGGGCTCGAGTACGACGCGATGAACACGGTCAGCGGCGCGGCGTTCGAGCTCGACAGGTTGATGCTCCAGAACGCCTCGTTCCACGACAGGATCACGAGCAGGAGCGCGGTGGACGCGAGACCCGGCAGCGCCATCGGCATCAGCAGGTAGACGATCTCCTGCCACGTCGACGCGCCGTCGATGCGTCCGGCTTCGAGGATGTCCTTCGGGATCTCGTTGAAATACGTGAAGGTCATCCAGACCGCGATCGGCAGGTTGATCAGCGTGTACACGATCACGAGGCCCGACACGGTATCGAGCAGCCCCGCGTTCTTCCACAGCAGGTAGATCGGCACGAGCACGCCGACCGACGGCATCATCTTGGTCGACAGCATCCACAGCAGCACCTTCTGCGTGCGGTGGTTCGGGAAGAACGCCATCGCATAGGCCGCGGGCACGGCGAGCAGCAGCGAGATCACCGTGACGCCGGCCGAGATCAGCACCGAATTCCACGCGAATGCGAAGTAGTTGCTGCGCGCGAACACCTCGCGGAAGCTGTCGAGCGTCGGCATGAAGAACAGCGACGACGCGTATGCCTGCTGCTCGGTCTTGAACGCGGTGATCGCCATCCAGAAGATCGGGAAGAACAGCAGCAGCGCGAGCAGCCACGCGAGCGCGCCGGGCAGCGCACGCCGCACGAGGTCGAACGCGGCCGGCGCGCGCCGGCCTTCGAAAGTCAGGTCGCTCATTTCTCGTACTCCCCTTTCAGGTTGCGCGCGAGCATCCGCACCAGGAAGAACGACACGACGTTCGCGACCACGACGGCGATGATCCCGCCCGCGGATGCGAGGCCGACGTCGAACTGCTGCAGGCCGAGCGCATAGATCAGGTACGACAGGTTGGTCGTTGCGTTGCCGGGGCCGCCGCCCGTCGTCGTGTAGATCTCCGCGAAGATCGACAGCAGGAAGATCGTCTCCATCATCACGACCACGGCGATCGCGCGCTTCAGGTGCGGGAGCGTGATGTAGAAGAACATCGCGATCGCGCCCGCGCCGTCGATGCGCGCGGCTTCCTTCTGCTCCTGGTCGAGCGACTGGATCGCGGTGAACAGGATCAGGAACGCGAACGGCAGCCACTGCCACGCGACGATGATGATCACGGCGGTGAGCGGGTAGTCGGCGAACCAGTCGATCGGCGTCATCCCGAGCGCGCGCATCGCGTTAGCGACGAGCCCGTACACCGGATGCAGGATCATGTTCTTCCAGATCAGCGCGGCGACCGTCGGCATCACGAAGAACGGCGCGATCACGAGCAGGCGCGCCACGCCCTGCCCGTAGAACTTGCGGTCGAACAGCACGGCCATCAGCACGCCGCCGACCACGGTGATCGCGAGCACCGCGCCGATCAGCACGAGCGTGTGCCAGATCGCGGGCAGGAACGACGGATCGGTCGCGAGGAAGCGGTAGTTGTCGAGCCCGGCAAAACCCTTCACGTCCGGATTCAGCAGGTTGTAGCGCGAGAACGAATACCAGATCGTCATCGCGAGCGGGATCGACATCCACAGCAGCAGCACCGCGACGGACGGCGACACGAGCCAGCTGGCGCCGCGCGCGCGGCGCGGCGCGCCCGGCGGCGGCGACGCGTCGCCGACCGACGGCGCGTGGCTCAGGGGAAGACGCAAATGACGCATGATCGGAGTCCCTCCGGTTGAGGCGCGGGCGCGAACGGCCGCCCGGCCTGTCTGCTTCGGCGACGTGCAGCGTGCGCGGCGGCGCGCACGGTGCGAGCCGCGTTACTTCTTGTAGCCGGCCTGACGCACCGCGCGATCGGCGGCGGCCTGCCCGGCGGCGAGCGCCTGGTCGACCGTCATCTGGCCGGCCACCGCACCCGCGATCGCCTGCCCGACCACCGTGCCGAACGACTGGAATTCAGGAATCCCGACGTACTGCACGCCCGTGTACGGCACCTTCTTCAGCGACGGATCGTTCGGGTCGGCCGTCTCGATCGCCTTCAGCACGAAGTCCGAGAACGGCGCGGCGGCCTTGTACTCGGGGCGCTGGTAGGTCGACGCGCGCGTGCCCGGCGGCACCGACGCCCAGCCTTCGTCCTTGCCGACCATCTCGATGTACTGCTTCGACGTCGCCCACGCGATGAACTTGCGCGCGGCGTCCTGCTGCTTTGACGTCTTCGGCACGGCCAGCGCCCATGCCCACAACCAGTGCGAGCCCTTCGGCGTGGCGGCGACCGGCGCGGCCGCGAAGCCGACCTTGTCGGCGACCTGCGACTGCTGTTTGTTATAGAGCATCCCGGCCGCGACCGTCGCATCGATCCACATCGCGCACTTGCCCGATGCGGTCAGGGTCAGGTTCTCGTTGAAGCCGTTCGAGCTCGCTCCCGGCGGGCCGTCTTTCTTCAGCAGGTTCACGTAGAAATTGATCGCCTTCTTCCATTCCGGCGACGTCAGCTGCGCGTTCCAGTTCTCGTCGAACCAGCGCCCGCCGAACGTGTTCACGACCGTCGACACGTACGCCATGTTCTCGCCCCACCCGGCCTTGCCGCGCAGGCAGATGCCGTAGGTGCCCTTCGCCTTGTCGGTGAGCTTGTCCGCGAATTCGGCGATCTGGTCGTAGGTCGGCTGGTCGGGCATCTTCAGCCCCTTCGCCGCGAACAGGTCCTTGCGGTAGAACGTCATCGAGCTTTCGACGTAGAACGGCAGCGCATACAACTGGCCGTTGTACGACAGGCTGTCGCGCGCCGTCTTCACGATGTCGTTCAGGTCGTAGTCGGCGGGCAGGCCCGTCATCGGCGCGAGCCAGCCGCGCTTGCCCCACTGCGGCGTCTCGTACGTGCCGATCGCCATCACGTCGAACTGGCCGCTGCCGGTCGTGATGTCGGTGGTCGCGCGCTGGCGCAGCACGTTTTCCTCGAGGATCACCCAGTTCAGCTTGATGTCCGGGTTCGCCTTCTCGAACGCCGGCGACAGCTTCTTCAACTCGATCATGTCCGGGTTGTTCAGCGTCGCGATCGTCAGCGTGCCGGCGGACGCCGCGCACGCGGCCGTCGCGAGCGCGGCTCCGGCGAAGCAGCGTGCGGCGGCATCGAGCATCTTTCGTTGCATGGCATGTCTCCTGTGATTGTTCGAACTGTCGTCGGTGTTGCGTATTGCGTCGCTTCCTTCGCGGCCCGTCACGCCGGCCGCTGCATCCCGCACGCGCGCGCATAGTGCGCGATCACGTCGCGTATCCGGTGGCGCACCCATGCGCGCGGCTCTCTCGCGAGGCCGCCCGCGCGGCACGCGGCGTACACGTCCGGCAGCCACTGCGCGACGAGCGTCTCGGGTACGGGCTGCCGCGCAAGGTTGTCGAACAACTGCTCGACCGCCGCCGCGACGGCCGGCTGCAGCCAGTAATAGCGGATCCGGTCGCTGTAGCTGAACTGGCGCGCGAGCCGCTGCTCGGTTTCGTCGCCGCGGTAATACGGCGCCCAGTGCTCGGGCTGCGCGCGCATCGCGGCGTCGACGACGTCGCGCAACCGCGAGCGCTGCGCGACGTCGTCGATCAGCGCATCCTCGATGAAGGTGAGCGCGAACAGCGCCTCGCGCAACGCGAAGGTCAGCGCGGGCCCGACCTTCAGCACCGCGAAGTGGTCGCGCACGAGCGCGGCGAGCGCGCCTTCGGTCTGGTAGTCGGTCGAATGCGCTTCGAACACGAGGCGCGGCGTGCGCAGGATGCTCGCGCCGAGCGATGCGGCCTTCGCGCTGTCGTAGTCGAGCACGTGGCGATCGTCGAAATCGACGCCCGGCTGCGCGACGATCGCGACCACGCGCGCCCATGCGTCGTCGAGCCCGGCCGCCGCGAATGCGCCGCGATGCGCGTCCAGCGTCGCGGCGATGCTGTCGCTGCGCGTGACCGTGATCCGCGCGATCGCATCGCCGCCCGTGTCGCCAGCCACTTCGCCGCCCGGCGTCGGCACCTCGGTGCCGATCACGTAGACGGGTGCGACGCCGGCGCGCGCCGCCGCGTCTTCGGCCGCGCGGCACAGCTCGGCCGCGCGGGCGGCGATCGTCCGGTCGTCGAGCCGCGCCGGATCGTCCGCGCACGCCATGCTCGCGTCGAGGTGGATCTTTTCGAAGCCGGCTTCGACGTATGCGGCGACCATCGCGGCCGCTTCGCGCATCGCATCGGCCGCGCGGCGGTGCCGCCACGGGTTCGGGCCCAGATGGTCGCCGCCGAGCACGAGCGCCGACGGCGCGAGCCCGCAGCGCTGCGCGATCGCATCGACGTCGCGCCGGAAATCGGCGGGCGTCATGCCCGTGTAGCCGCCGAGATGGTTCACCTGGTTGCAGGTCGCCTCGATCAGGAGCGGCGAGCCGTCCGCGCGCGCGGCCTCGCACGCGGCCTCCAGCACGAGCCGGTGCGCGCTGCAGACCGAATAGATGCCGCGCTGCGCATCCGCGCGGTTCGCGTCGAAGATCATCCGCAGCACGGTGTCGGCGTGCGCGTTGCGCGGGCGTTCGGCGACGGGGGTCAGGCCGGACATGCGACACCTCGTTCGGTCAGGAAGCGGTCGATTTCAGTCGCGCTGCTGTTGCCCTCCATCGGGCCGCGCCGCGTGACCGCGATCGCGCCGGCCGCGTTCGCGCGGCGCAGCGCGACGTCGATCGGCAGGCCGGCGACGAGGCTCGCGACCAACGTGCCGCCGAAGCAGTCGCCGGCGCCGGTCGGATCGAGTTCGTCGACCGGCCACGCCGGCACGTCCACACGGCTCGCACGGTCGAACGCGGCGCTGCCGGCCGCGCCGCGCTTGAGCACGACGCGCTCGAGCAGCGGATGCGTCGCGAGCAGCCCCGCGATCGCGCGCTCGGCCGGTTGCGGCCCGCAGAAGAACGGCAGGTCGGCCTCGCTCGGCAGAAACAGATGACACGCGGCGAGCATCGCGTCGAGCGCCGCGCGCATCGGACGGAAGCTGAGCATCTCGGGCCGCACGTTCGGGTCGAACGACACCTTCGCGCCGACGCGCGCCGCTTCGATCACGCCGCGCTGGACCGCCGCGATCGCCGATTCGCTCGTCAGCGACGAGCCCATCACGTGGAAGTAGCGGCAGCCGTCGAACATCGCGGTGTCGACGTCGGATGCATCGACGCACGCGGCCGCGCTGGTCGACAGGCTGAACACGAAGCTGCGCGAGCCGTCGTCGCGATACGCGACGAACGCGGTGCCGGTGGGACGCGCGACACGACGAATGCGCGCGACGTCGACGCCGTCGTGCTCGAGCCGCGCGACGATCGCGTCGCCGAACGCATCGCGCCCGACGCAGCCCGCATACGCGACGCGCGCGCCGAGCCGCGCGGCCTGGTCGGCGAAGATCGCCGGCGCGCCGCTCGGAAACGGCCCCGCGAACAGGCCCGGCGTGTCGAAGCCCTGGCCGCGCTCGGCGGCGACGAATTCGGCCAGCAGTTCGCCGGCGACGACGATCTCGGCCATCATGCGTGCCCTCGTGCGGCGGCGGCCGCGCGCGGCGCGGACGCCCGGGTTGCGCGTGCGAGCGGCGCCATGTCAGCTCATCCAGTTGCCGCCGTCGACGTTCAGCGTCTGGGCGGTGATGTAGTCGGCGTCGGCCGACGCGAGGAACAGCGCGGCGCCGGTCAGGTCGCCCGGCACGCCCATCCGGCCGAGCGGCACGGCTTCGCCCACGAGCCGCTTCTTCTCGCCGAGCGGCCGGTTCTCATAGCGCGCGAACAGCGCATCGACCTGCTCCCACATCGGCGTGTCGACCACGCCCGGCGCGATGCCGTTGACGTTGATCCGGTGCGGCGCGAGCGCGAGCGCGGCCGACTGCGTGTAGCTGATCACCGCGGCCTTGGTTGCACAGTAGTGCGAAACGAGTGCCTCGCCGCGCCGCCCCGCCTGCGATGACATGTTGACGATCTTGCCGCCGCGGTCCTGCTCGACCATCCGCTGCGCGACGGCCTGCATCAGGAAGAACAGCCCTTTCACGTTGACCGCGAACAGCCGGTCGAACACGTCCCAGGATTCGTCGAGGATCGGGCGCATGTCGAACAGCGCCGCGTTGTTGAACAGGATGTCGACGCCGCCGAAGCGCTCGATGGCGGTCGCGACGATGCGCTCGATGTCGTCGCGGCGCGTGACGTCCGCGGTGACGGCCACCGCGCGGCCGGGGTTCGCCTCGATCAGCCGTGCAAGCGAACCGCTTGCCGGCTTCACGTCGACCAGCACGCAGCGCGCGCCTTCGTCCAGGTAGCGCTGCGCGACCGCTTCGCCGATGCCGCTTGCCGCGCCCGTCAGGATCGCGACCTTGTCTTCCAGTCTCACTGGTTGTCTCCGGTTCGTTCTGCTGTGCGAAGGCAGCGAGGTGAGCGAACGCTCGCCGACCGATCAATTGCTCTGTTGTTGGTCGAATGATCGGATACGCGATTCATGCTGTCAAGGCGGCACGGCGGCTTTCGATGATGCGCTGCGGCACGGACGCCCCGAGCGCCACCGGGAGAGCCGCGCCTGGCAACGCGCGGCGCGCTGGGTGCGGCGCGGCTGAAACGGCGATGAAGGGGACGGAGCCGGTGCGCGAGGTGGAATTCGGGCTGCACGGCGAGAAGATACGTTATATCATCGCGATACTTCGTTTCATTGCCTGCTTCACGCCATGGCCACCTCATCGCCCATCGACGCCCGGCTGTCCCGGGCCGACGCATTCGCCGCCGAGCACGGGCTCGCGTGGACGCCGCTGCGCCGCCAGGTCTACGAACGCGTGCTGGCCGCGCAGCGCCCGATCGGCGCGTACGACCTGCTCGCCGAGCTCGAGCCGCAGCGCGGCCGCGTGCCGCCGACGACCGTCTATCGCGCGCTGGATTTCCTCGTCGAGCACGGCTTCATCCACCGGATCGAATCGAAGAACGCGTTCTTCGCGTGCTGCGAGATCGGCGTGCCGCACGAAGGCCAGTTCCTGATCTGCGACTCGTGCGGCGAGACCGTCGAGATTCCGGGCAGCGACCTCGCGAAACAGCTGTCCGCGAGCGCGCCCGCGCACGGGTTCGAAGTCCACCACCAAGTCGTCGAGCTGAACGGCCTGTGCGGGCACTGCAAGGGCAAGCCCGCGCAACGCTGACACCGCACACGCGCGGCGCACGCGCCGCCCCTTCCAACGAGGAGTTTCATGTCCATTGCCCTGAAGCGCGCGCCGCGGCGCGCCCTGCCGCTTGCCCGTCTGTTCGCCGCCGCGGCCGCCGCGCTGTCGATCGCCGCACCTGCCTTCGCGCAGGCCGCGACCGTCAACGTGGTCGCCGCCGAGAATTTCTATGGCGACGTCGCATCGCAGATCGGCGGCCGCCACGTCGCGGTGACCAGCATCCTCAGCAATCCCGACCAGGATCCGCACCTGTTCGAAGCGAGCCCGAAGACCGCGCGCGCGCTGCAGCACGCGCAGGTGGTGATCTACAACGGCGCGGACTACGATCCGTGGATGGGCAAGCTGCTCGGCGCGTCGAAGCAGGTGAAGCGCGCGACGATCGCCGTCGCGGATCTCGTCGGCAAGAAGGCCGGCGACAACCCGCACCTGTGGTACGACCCGGCGACCATGCCGGCCGCCGCGCGCGCGATCGCGGCCGAGCTGGGCCGCGCCGATCCGGCGAACAAGGCCGACTACGACGCGAACCTGCAGAAATTCATCGCGTCGCTGAAGCCCGTCGACGACAAGGTCGCCGCGCTGCGCGCGCAATACAAGGGCGTGCCGGTGACGGCCACCGAGCCGGTGTTCGGCTACATGTCCGACGCGATCGGCCTCGACATGCGCAACCAGCGCTTCCAGCTCGCGACGATGAACGACACCGAAGCCAGCGCGCAGGACGTCGCCGCGTTCGAGAACGACCTGCGCAAGAAGCAGGTGCGCGTGCTGATCTACAACAGCCAGGCCGAAGCGCCGATGACCAGGCGCCTGCTGAAGGTCGCGCGCGACAGCGGCGTGCCGGGCGTGAGCGTCACCGAGACGCAGCCGGCCGGCAAGACCTTCCAGCAATGGATGGCCGGCCAGCTCGACGCGCTCGCGGCCGCGCTTTCCGCCAGCAAGAAGTGACCCACGCGACGCCATGACCGACACTCCCCACGCACTCGCTCTCGATCGCGTCACGCTCGAACTCGGCGGACGCACGATCCTTCGCGACGTGAGTTTCTCGATCGAACCCGGCGAATTCGTCGGCGTGCTCGGGCCGAACGGCGCGGGCAAGACGACGCTGATGCGCGCGGTGCTCGGTCTCGTGCCCGTCACGGGCGGCACGCTGTCGGTCGGCGGCGTGCCGGTCGCGCGCGGCAACGCGTCGATCGGCTACATGCCGCAGATCAGGAGCGGCCTCGCGAATCGCCGGATGCGCGGCTACGACTTCGTCGCGATGGCCGCCGACGGCCACCGCTGGGGGCTGCCGCACACGAATGCCGCGACGCGGCGTGACGTCGACCGCGTGCTCGACCTCGTCGGCGGCCCGGCGCTCGCGCGCCGGCCGCTGTCGGAGCTGTCGGGCGGCGAACGGCAGCGCCTGCTGCTCGCGCAGTGCCTGCTCGGCAGCCCGAAGCTGCTGCTGCTCGACGAACCGCTGATCAGCCTCGATCCAAACCACCAGCGCGGCGTCGTCGAACTCGTGCGCAAGGTGCAGCGCGAACTCGGCATTACCGTGCTGTTTTCCGCGCACGAACTGAATCCGCTCCTGAACGCGCTCGACCGCGTGCTGTATCTCGGCAACGGCGTCGCGGCGCTCGGCACCGTCGACGAGGTCATCACCAGGCCGGTGCTGTCGCGGCTCTACGGCTCGCCGATCGACGTGATGCGCGTGAACGGCAAGATCTTCGTGATGTCGGGTGACGTCGAAATCGAAAAGCACGATCACGAACACGAGAACGACGACGGCCACTCGCACGGCGGTGGCGGCGGCCACGGCCATCACCACCACGGACACGCTCATCCCGGGCATTCGCACGATGTTTGAATACGACTTCATGATCAACGCGTTCGCCGCGTCGGGGATCGTCGCGGTGCTCGCGGGCATCGTCGGCTACTTCCTGGTGCTGCGCGGACAAACCTTCGCCGGCCACGCGCTGTCGCACGTCGGCTTCACCGGCGCGACGGGCGCGGTGCTGCTCGGCATCTCGCCGATCTGGGGGATGGTCGGTTTCACGCTCGCGGCCGGGATCGGCATGGGCGCGCTCGGCGAACGGCTCGCGGGCCGCGACGTCGCGATCGGCGTGATCCTGTCGGGCGCGCTCGGGTTCGGCCTGCTGTTCCTGCACTTCTACACGTCGTTCGCGACGCAGGTCACCGCACTGCTGTTCGGCAACGTGCTCGCCGTCAGCCACGACACGCTCGCGGTGCTGGCCGGCATCGGCGCGGTGAGCCTCGTCGCGCTCGCGCTGATCGCGCGGCCGCTGCTGTTCGCGTCGCTGCAGCCCGAACTGGCCGAAGCCAAGGGCGTGTCGCTGCGCACGGTGTCGATGCTGTTCCTCGCGGTATGCGCGCTCGCGGTGGCCGCGGCGACGCAGATCGTCGGCGTGCTGCTCGTGTTCACGCTGCTGGTCGGGCCGGCCGCGGCCGCGCAGAATCTGTCGACGCGACTGTCGACCGGCGTGCTGCTCGCCGCGCTGTTCGCGCTGTTCGAAGCGTGGGCCGGGATCGCGCTCGCGTATCACACCGACTGGCCGACGAGCTTCTGGATCACCGCGCTGTCCGCGCTCGTGTATGGCGCGAGCCTGTTGCGGCGACGCTGATCGTCGAGTGGCGAAAACCAAAACGCCGGCGTAGCCGAAAGGTCGCCGGCGTTTTTGCATGCGCGTGCGACGCGCGCCGCGGGTCACGCGTGCCGCACCCCGCTTACAGTGCGAGCACTCGCGCATGATGCGCAACGTGATCGGCGATGAACGTCGAGATGAAGTAGTAACCGTGGTCGTAGCCCGCATGACGGCGCAGCGTCAGCGGCTGGCCGGCCTTCGCGCACGCGGCTTCGAAGACGTCGGGGTTCAGTTGGTTCGCGAGGAACTGGTCGGCCAAGCCCTGATCGACGAGGATGCCGTCCGCGAACTTCGGCGCATCCGCGCGCGCGACGAGTTCGCTCGCGTCGTGCTGCTTCCACGCTTCGCGATCATCGCCGAGGTACCCCGAGAACGCCTTTTCGCCCCACGGGCAACGCGTCGGCGCGGCAATCGGCGCGAACGCCGACACCGACCGGTACAGGTCGGGGTGACGCAGCGCGAGCGTCAGCGCGCCGTGCCCGCCCATCGAGTGGCCGAAGATCCCGAGCCGCGCGCCGTCGATCGGCAGTTCGGTCGCGACTAGCTCGCGCAACTCGCCCGTCACGTACGACTCCATCCGGTAATGCGTCGACCACGGCGCTTGCGTCGCGTCGACATAGAAGCCCGCGCCGACGCCGAAATCCCACGCATCGGCCTCGCCCGGCACGCCCGCGCCGCGCGGGCTCGTATCGGGCATCACGAGCGCGAGGCCGTGCTGCGCCGCGTACTGCTGCGCGCCGCCCTTGATCGCAAACGTCTCCTCGGTGCACGTGAGCCCCGCGAGATAGAACAGCGCCGGCACGCGACCGTGCGCCGCTTGCGGCGGCAGGTACACCGAGAACTTCATCGGCAGGCCGATCGCCTTCGAATCGTGGCGATAGAAGCGTTGCTCGCCACCGTGGCAAGCATGCGAAGAAACGAGTTCGAGCATGGGGTTCCCTTCCGTTCAATACAGCACGATCGGGCGAATCGATTCGCCCTTCTTCATCGGGTCGGCGGTGCCATGGAGCGTCTCGAGCGCCAGCGCGTGCGTGATCAGGTCGAGCCGCGCCGCGCAACACGGCGATACCGTGGCGTGCCCGTCATGATCCCCGATCCCGCCGCCCGGCGCGTGCGTGAAACAGCCGCCGGCTTGCCGCGACGCGTCACCGCTGTCCCGACAGGACACGTGCCCGAGTTTAAACGCCGGTCGTGAACCACGCATCCGTTCGCGCATACAGATCGACGAAACGCGCGTGGCGCGCGCCCAGCGCGCGATCGTCGTGCGGTGCGGCGACGGGCGACGCGGTCGGCGCCAGCATGCGCAGCGCGTCGTCGCGCCAGTGTCCGATCGCGACGCCCGCGAGCAGCGCGGCACCGCGCGTCGCGGCATTCGGGCAATCGACCGCGTCGAGCGACGCACCGAGCGCATCCGCGAGCAGCTGGCGCCAGCGCGGATCGACCGAGCCGCCACCGGCGAGGCGCAGCGTCGTCACCGGATCGGCCCGATTCGCATCGCGGATCGCATCGAGCCCCGCACGCAACGCGAACGCAACGCCCTCGAACGCGGCGCGCATCATCGCGCCGCGCGTGTCGCCGAGGCCGAGACCGAGCCAGCCGCCGCGCGCGTCGGGATTCATCCACGGCGAACGCTCGCCCGTCAGGTACGGCAGGAAGCAGAGCCGCTCCGACGCCGGCTGAGCGAACGCGTCGTCGTACGCATCCGGCCAGCGCGGATAACCGAGCCAGCCGCGCACGGCTTCGAGCGCGAGCCCGACGTTCTGCATCGCGGCCATCGTGTAATAGCCGCCGCCAGCCGCCGTGCGATAACGGTGCAGCCCGCGCCGTGCGGGCGGCAACGCATCCGCGAGCACGACGATCTGGCCGCCGCTGCCGGTGGTCAGCAGCGCGTCGCCGGCCACGACGAGCCCGCTGCCGAGCGCCGCGCACGCGGTATCGGCCGCCCCCGTCGCGAGCGGCACGCTGGCCGGCAGCCTGAGTGCCGCCGCCGCCTTCGCATCGAGCACGCCGCAGCGCGCACCCGACGCCCGCACCGGCGCGAACCGGTCAACGGGCAAGCCGAGCGTGTCGATCAGCGCCGTATCCCACGCGCCGTCCGGCGTCGCGAGCGCGGTCGCGCATGCGTCGCTCGGGTCGGCCGCGACCTCGCCGCCCAGCGCGACGCGCAGCCAGTCCTTCGGCTGCACGGCCCAGCGTGCGTCCCGCAACGCCTGCGGTTCGTGTGCGGCCACCCAGCGCAACAGGGGGCCCGCCATGCCGGGCGCGACCGGATTCGGCGCGCTCGGCCAGTCGGCCGCGTCCGCTTCGCGCGCCGCACGCGTATCGGGCCACAACAGCGCGGGCCGCACCGGCTGCCCGGCCGCATCGATCACCACGACGCCATGCATCTGGCCGGAGAAGCCGATCGCCGTGACCTGCGCGCGCTCGCCGGCCGGCAGCCGCGCAGCGGCGCGCACGAGCGCCTGCCACCACACGTCGGGGGCAATTTCGGCCCAGCCGGGCTGCGGCGACGACAACGCATAGGGTTCGCTCGCAACCGCGCGCTCGACGCCATCGGCATCGAGCGTGACGAGTTTGACGGAGCCGGTACCGAGATCGATTCCGAGCAGGCGCATGACGGGTTGGCGTATTCGAGTGAACGGATGTCGATGATAGCGGCATTGCGACATGCGGCCCGATTTGCGCGGCGATTTTGACGCCCTGGCGACGCGATAAAACGAAGCCGCGGACGACCGGTTTCACCTGGCTGCACATCGCGTGCCAAAACGGCCGCCAGCGGGTTAACCCGGCACGATTTTCCGCCGGTCGTTTTTTCCACTATGCCGCTGTCGCGATACACACCATAAAGCCGCCGATATTTGACATGGGGGCCCGCACTATTTTGAAGGGCTATAAAACCGGGGAACCTCACTCCAGCGGCGTTTCCCGATGATCGACACCCTGTTTCATGCCGAAATGGCATATCGAACCAGCAAAGAACGGAATAGAACCCAGCGCTCTTGTTGCGATGTTCCATTCCGCATAACTTCGTATCACCCCGAAAACAAGATCATGGAGTGAGACAGATGCAATCGAACACGGTCCATCCGTGCGATGAGGTGCTGCCGACCGGCAAGCTTGTAACGCTTGGTCTCCAGCACGTCCTCGTCATGTACGCCGGCGCCGTCGCCGTGCCGCTTATCGTCGGCGGCGCGCTGAAGCTGCCGAAAGACCAGATCGCGTTCCTGATCAGCGCCGATCTGTTTTCGTGCGGCATCGCCACGCTGATCCAGACGCTCGGCCTGTGGATCTTCGGGATCCGCCTGCCCGTCATCATGGGCTGCACGTTCGCGGCCGTCGGCCCGATGATCGCGATCGGCACCAACCCCGGCCTCGGCATACTCGACATCTTCGGCTCGACCATCGCGGCCGGCATCATCGGCATCGTGCTCGCGCCGATGATCGGCAAGCTGTTGCGGTTCTTCCCACCGGTCGTCGTCGGCACCGTGATCGCGGTGATCGGGCTGTCGCTGATGGAAGTCGGGATCAACTGGGCGGCGGGCGGCGTCGGCAATCCGGAATACGGCAGCCCCGTCTACCTCGGCCTGTCGCTGCTCGTGCTCACGCTGATCCTGCTGATCAACAAGTTCGGCCGCGGCTTCCTCGCGAACATCTCGGTGCTGCTCGGCATCGTCGCCGGCTTCGTGATCGCGTTCGCGATCGGCCGCGTGAATACCGACGGCGTCGCGCACGCACCGTGGGTCGGCTTCGTGATGCCGTTCCACTTCGGCCTGCCGCACTTCGACCCACTGTCGATCGCGACGATGGTCACGGTGATGTTCGTCACGTTCATCGAATCGACCGGCATGTTCCTCGCGGTCGGCGACATGGTCGATCGTCCGGTCAACCAGGAGCGCCTCGTGCGCGGCCTGCGCGTCGACGGCCTCGGCACGCTGATCGGCGGCATCTTCAACTCGTTTCCGCATACGTCGTTCTCGCAGAACGTCGGCCTGATCGGCGTGACGGGCGTGAAGAGCCGGTACGTCTGCGCGACGGGCGGCGTGATCCTGGTGCTGCTCGGCCTGTTCCCGAAGATGGCGCAGGTCGTCGCCTCGGTGCCGCCGTTCGTGCTCGGCGGCGCAGGCATCGTGATGTTCGGGATGGTGGCCGCGAACGGCATCAAGGTGCTGTCGAAGGTCGACTTCGTGAACAACTCGCACAACCTGTTCATCGTCGCCGTGAGCGTCGGGATGGGCCTCGTGCCGGTCGTGTCACCGCACTTCTTCTCGAAGCTGCCGCCCGCGCTCGCACCGATCCTGCACAGCGGCATCCTGCTTGCGTCCGCCTCCGCCGTGATCCTGAACATCGTGTTCAACGGCGTGAAGGGCGAGAAGGATGCACGTTGCGAAATCCGCCGCGCAGGGCACGACTTCGACGGACGCCCGGCCGACGCGCATCACTGATCGATCCGACCCGGATGCGCCGGAGCATGGCGCGATACGGGAGAGGAAAAACGCCACGGCTTGCCGTGGCGTTTTGCTTTGCGGCGAGTGATTGGGCGACGATAGCGGTGGTGCCGGCGATGACGATCCGCAGTCGCGGCTTACCCAAACCGGTCGCAAAAAAAAAAAACGCCACGGACTTTCGTCCGTGGCGTCGTCGCATCCCGGAGACCGCGACTTCAGCGAACCGGAGCGGTCGCCCGCCCCTGCCCGCCTTCGTGCTTACCCGTTCGTCGCCGCTGCCGACGCAGGCGCCGGTGCGGCCGCCTTGTCGTAGTCGACCGTTTCGTCCGGTGCGCGCGGCGTCTCGCCGGCGCGCTGGATCCAGCCGCCGCCCAATGCGCGGTACAGCGTGACCAGGTTCGTCCAGCGTGCCAGACGTGCGCTGATCAGCGACTGCTGCGCCGAGTACAGGTCGGTCTGCGCGGTCAGCACCGACAGATAGCTATCGACACCGTTCTTGTAGCGCAGGTCCGACAGGTCGAAGCGACGCTGCTGCGCGTGCTCGTTGCGCTCGAGCGCGGCGATCTGCTGATCGTACGTGCCGCGTGCCGCCAGCCCGTCCGACACTTCGCGGAACGCCGACTGGATCGCCTTCTCGTAGTTGGCGATTTCGATGCGCTTCTGCACGTTCGCGAGGTTCAGGTTCGCGATGTTCTGCCCGCCTTCGAAGATCGGCATCGTGATCTGCGGCGCGAACGACCACGCCGCCGTGCCGGCCTTGAACAGGCCGCCGAGCGTCGGGCTGCCGGTGCCGAACGCGCCGGTCAGCGAGATGCGCGGGAAGAACGCCGCGCGTGCCGCGCCGATGTTCGCGTTCGCGGCCAGCAGTGTCTGCTCGGCCTGCATCACGTCCGGACGACGCGTCAGCAAGTCGGAAGGCAGACCGGCCGGCACGTCCGTCAGCAGGTTCTGCGCGTCGAGCGGCATGCCCGCCGGCAGATCGTCCGGCAGCGGCTCGCCGATCAGCAGCACCAGCGCGTTCAGCGCCTGCGCACGTGCACGCGCCTGCGCCTGCTGGTTCGCGAGCGCCGTCTCGACGACCGTCTGCGCCTGACGCAGCTCGAGCTCGGAGCCCGTGCCGTTGTCGAACTGCAGCTTCGTCAGGTCGTACGACGCCTGTGCCGTCTTCAGCGTGTTCTCCGTGACCTGCAGCAGATCATCGGTGGACAGCAGCGTCAGGTACTGGTCAGCGACCTGCGACACGAGCGAGATCTCGGCCGCCTGCCGCGCATACGACGTCGACAGGTACTGCGCGAGCGCCTGGTCCTTCAGGCTCTGCACGCGACCGAACAGGTCGAGTTCCCACGACGCGGAAACGCCGACGTTGTAGGCGCGCGAAATATACGGCGCCCCGGTCTGCGACAGGCCCTGCGGCACGCGCTGGATGCTGCCCGTGCCCGTGCCGTCGAGCGTCGGGAACAGGCCCGCGCGCGTGATCTGGTACTGCGCGCGCGCCGCCTCGATGTTCAGCACCGACACGCGCAGGTCGCGGTTGTTCTTCAGCGCGATCTCGATGAGCCGCTGCAGGCGCGGATCGACGAAGAATTCGCGCCAGCCGATGGCGGTCGCCGCCTGGCCGTTCGCGCTGCGCGCGCCGGCAGCGCCCGGCTGCGTCGCATAGACGCCGCCGGCCGGGTACGCCTGCGCGACGGGCGCGTCGGGCCGCGTGTAATGCGGCGCCATCGTGCAGCCCGTGGCAAAGAGCGCGACCGCGATTGCAGTCAAAGCGTGTTTTTGCATCATCACTGTCCCTTGTTGCCTTCGTCGCCGTTGCCCGGCTTCTCTTCGTGGTGCGAGTGCTCCTGAGCGAGACGCAGCGCCTGGTCGACGTCTTCCTTCTCGCCGCTGAAGATCGCGCGAATCTTCACGAAGAACATCGGGATCATGAAGATCGCGAGGAACGTCGCCGTGATCATCCCGCCGATCACGCCCGTGCCGATCGCGTGCTGGCTCGCCGAACCGGCGCCGTTGCTGATCGCGAGCGGCATCACGCCGAGAATGAACGCGAGCGACGTCATCAGGATAGGACGCAGCCGCAGGCGTGCTGCTTCCAGCGCGGCCTCGATCGGCCCCATCTTCTCCGTCATCTGCAGTTCGCGCGCGAACTCCACGATCAGGATCGCGTTCTTCGCGGACAAGCCCACGGTGGTCAGCAGGCCGACCTGGAAGAACACGTCGTTCTCGAGGCCGCGCATCGTCGCCGCGAGCAGTGCGCCGATCACGCCGAGCGGCACCACCATGATCACCGAGAACGGGATCGACCAGCTTTCATACAGCGCCGCGAGACACAGGAACACGACGAGGATCGAGATCGCATACAGGATCGGCGCCTGCGAACCGGACTGGATTTCCTGGAACGACAGGCCGGTCCACGAATAGCCGATACCGACCGGCAGCTTCTTCGCAAGCCCTTCCATCGCGGTCATCGCCTGGCCGGTCGACTTGCCCGGCGCGGCCTGACCCTGGATTTCCATCGCCGACACGCCGTTGTAGCGCTCGAGCTTCGGCGAACCGTACGTCCAGTGGCCGGTCGCGAACGCGCTGAACGGCACCATCCCGCCCGACCCGTTGCGCACGTACCAGATGTTCATGTCCTCCGGCGTCATCCGGAACGGCGCGTCGGCCTGCACGTACACCTTCTTGATCCGGCCGTCGGTGTCGAGGAAGTTGTTCACGTACTTCGACGCCCACGCGATCGAGAACGTCTGGTCGATCGCATCCGCCGTCACGCCGAGCGCATTCGCCTTCTCTCGGTCGATATCGACCTTGTACTGCGGCGTGTCGTTCAGGCCGTTCGGGCGCACGCCCTGCAGCGTCGGATCCTTCGAGGCCATCCCGAGCAGCTGGTTACGCGCGGCCATCAGCGCGTCGTGGCCGAGACCGGCGTTGTCCGTCAGCTCGAAGTCGAAGCCCGCGGCCGTACCGAGTTCGGGAATCGACGGCGGGTTGAACGGGATCACGATCGCGTCCTTGTAGCCTGCGTAGCGACCGAACATCCGCCCGATCAGCGCCTGGACCTTCTGGTTCGCATGCTGACGCTGCGAGTAGTCCTTCAGCTTCACGAACACGAGACCGGAGTTCTGGCCGCGGCCCGCGAAGCTGAAGCCGTTGACCGTGAACGCCGACTCGACGATTTCCTTCTCGTCCTTCAGCAGGTAGTCGGAAATGTTCGCGAGCGTCTTCGCGGTCGTTTCCTGCGTCGAGCCCGACGGCGTCTGCACGATCACGAACATCAGGCCCTGGTCTTCATCCGGCAGGAACGACTTCGGCAGGCGCACGAACAGCAGGCCGACCGCGACGATCACGACCAGGTAGATGATGAGCCAGCGGCCCGAACGCTTGATCACGTGGTGCACGCCGACGTGGTACTTGTCGCGGCTGTTGTTGAACGTGCGGTTGAACCAGCCGAAGAAGCCCTTCTTCTCTTCGTGATGCCCTTGCGGGATCGGCTTGAGGATCGTCGCGCACAGTGCGGGCGTCAGAATCAACGCGACCAGCACCGACAGCACCATCGCCGACACGATCGTCAGCGAGAACTGACGATAGATCGCGCCGACCGAACCGCCGGAGAACGCGACCGGCACGAACACCGCCGACAGCACCAGCGCCACGCCGACGAGTGCGCCGGTGATCTGGCCCATCGCCTTGCGGGTCGCCTCCTTCGGTGACAGGCCCTCTTCCGCCATCACGCGCTCGACGTTCTCGACCACCACGATCGCATCGTCGACCAGCAGGCCGATCGCGAGCACGAGGCCGAACATCGACAGCGTGTTGATCGAGAAGCCCACCAGCGACATGATCGCGAACGTGCCGAGCAGCACCACCGGCACCGCGATCGTCGGGATGATCGTCGCCCGCAGGTTCTGCAGGAACAGATACATCACGAGGAACACGAGCACGATACCTTCGAGCAGCGTCTTGACCACTTCCTCGATCGACAGCTTCACGAACGGGGTCGTGTCGTACGGATACTTCACGACGAGGCCGTGCGGGAAGAACGGTGCGAGCTCGTCGATCTTCGCGCGCACGGCTTTCGCGGTCGCGAGCGCGTTCGCGTTGGTCGCGAGCTGGATACCGAGTGCCGCGGTCGGCTGACCGTTGTACTTCGTGTCGAAGTTGTAGTTTTCGCCGCCGAGGCCGATCTGCGCGACGTCCTTCAGGCGAACCTGCGAGCCGTCCTGGTTGACCTTCAGCAGGATGTTGCCGAACTGCTCGGGCGTCTGCAGCAGCGTCGATTCGGTGATCGTCGCCTGCAGCACGGTGCCCGGCTTGGCCGGCGTGCCGCCGATCTGGCCGCCCGCGATCTGCACGTTCTGCGCGGTGATCGCCGAGCTCACGTCGACCGGCGTGAGGCCGTAGTTCGTCAGGCGGGTCGGGTCGAGCCAGATCCGCATCGCGTACTGCGAGCCGAACAGCGTGACGGTGCCGACGCCGTTCAGCCGGCTGATCGGATCCTTCACGTGCGACGCCACGAAGTTCGCGAGGTCGTACTTGTTCATGCTGCCGTCTTCGGAGTTGAAGGCGAGCACCAGCAGGAAGCTGCTGCTCGACTTCGTCACCGACAGGCCGAGCTGTTGCACGACCTGCGGCAGAACCGGCGTCGCGAGCGACAGCTTGTTCTGCACCTGGACCTGCGCGATGTCGGCGTTGGTGCCCGGCGCGAACGTCAGCGTGATCGTCGCGTTGCCCGAGTCGTCACTGGTCGACGACATGTACAGGAAGTTGTCGAGACCGCTCATCTGCTGCTCGATCACCTGCGTCACCGTGTCTTCCACCGTCTTCGCGGAAGCGCCCGGGTAGTTCGCGGTGATCTGGATCGATGGCGGCGCGATCGTCGGATACTGCGCGATCGGCAGCGTGAAGATCGCGGCGACCCCGGCCAGCATCAGGATGATGGCGATCACCCACGCGAAGATCGGGCGATCGATAAAAAACTTTGCCATGAAACAGGCTCCCTGTTATTGCGCGCTCGAAGCAGCGGCAGCACTCGCCGGCGCGGCGCCCGATGCGGCGGCACCGGACGCGGCGGCGGCGCCGGAACCGGCGGCAGCCGGCGCGGCGGTGGCAGCGGCGACACCCGATGCGGCGCCTGCCGCCGGTGCGAGTTGTGCCTCGACCGACTTCACGGTCGCGCCCGGACGCACCTTCTCGACGCCCTGCACGATCACGTGATCGCCCGCCTGCAGACCGCCTTCGACGATCCAGTTCTGGCCGCGCATGCCCGACGTCTTCAGCTGACGCGGCTCGACCTTGTTGCTCGCGTTCACCACCATCGCGATCGCCTGGCCCTTCTGGTCATGCGTGACACCGATCTGCGGCACCAGGAATGCGTTCTCGTTCACGCCTTCCTCGATCCGCGCGCGCACGAACATCCCCGGCAGCAGCACGCGGCCCGGGTTCGGGAAGACCGCGCGGATCGTCACGGAGCCGGTTGCCTGGTCGACCGTCACGTCGGAGAACTGCAGCTTGCCGGCTTCCGAATACGTCTTGCCGTCCTCGAGGATCAGCGACACCTTCGCCGCGCCCGGGCCGCTCGTCTTCAGGCGGCCGCTCTGCACGTCCTGGCGCAGCTTCAGCCCATCGAGGCTCGATTGCGTGAGGTCGACATACACGGGGTCGAGCTGCTGCACCGTCGACATCAGCGTCGCCTGGCTCGCCTGCACGTAAGCGCCCGGCGTCACTTGCGAAATGCCGACGCGGCCCGTGATCGGCGAGACCACGTCCGTGTAGCCGAGGTTGATCTGTGCGGTATCGACCGCCGCCTTGCCGGCCGCGACGTCCGCCGCGGCCTGCCCCTGGGTGGCCACCGCGTTGTCGTAGTCCTGCTTGCTGACCGCGTTCGCGGCCACGAGCACCTTGTAGCGCGCGACCAGTGCGTTCTGCGTGACGAGGTTCGCCTGCGCCTTCGCGAGCGTCGCCTTCGCGCTGTTCAATGCCGCGATGTACGGTGCCGGATCGATCTTGTAGAGACGCTGGCCAGCCTTGACGTCGGTGCCTTCGGTGAATTCACGGCGCAGCACGATGCCGTCGACCCGCGCGCGGACCTGCGCGACGAGGAATGCGCTGGTACGGCCCGGCAGTTCGCTGAAGATGGGCACGGCTTGCGGCTGGACGGTGACGACGCCGACTTCCGGCGTTTGCGGCGGCGGTGCCGATTCTTTTTTTCCGCATGCAGCCAGGAAAACCGCGGCTGCCGCGACAGTGATCAAGCGGTATGGAACCCGTTCGACGCGCATGGAGCGACCTCTGTGTGTAACCAATGGAATAAGTGCAGCACCCGACGGGAGCGCAACACGGATGCGCCTCGCGGCGCAGATCGAACACCTGAATTACTGGACTGCTGGATACAGCATCGGCACGAGACCTCCATGCCGACGAGATGCCGCGAACTGCGGACTGGTACTTTGGCGGGAATCAGCAGAGTGGGATATTAACTGATTGCCACTTTGGTCATTCGATCGTAGGGTGGTATTGTATATACATTCACGAATGTATGTAAAAAGCCCGCTCGCCCTTCGCCAACCGCTAGGTCTTACGAATTATTACCAGTCGCAAGCATAGCCCGTCCGCACAGCGACGACGAGGGTTACGGACCCTATATTCACCTACGATCGATCCATTCAGGCCTGCACATGGTCAGACGCACCAAGGAGGAGGCGCTCGAGACGCGCAACCGCATTCTCGACGCCGCCGAACACGTGTTCTTCGAGAAGGGCGTGTCGCACACGTCGCTCGCGGACATCGCCCAGCACGCCGGCGTGACACGCGGCGCGATCTACTGGCATTTCGCGAACAAGAGCGAGCTGTTCGACGCGATGTTCGACCGCGTGTTCCTGCCGATCGACGAGCTCAAGCGGATGCCGCTCGACGCGCCCGGCGGCAATCCGCTGGAGAAAATCCGCAGGATCCTGATCTGGTGCCTGCTCGGCGTGCAGCGCGACTCGCAGTTGCGGCGTGTGTTCAGCATCCTGTTCATGAAGTGCGAGTACGTCGCGGACATGGAGCCGCTGCTGCAGCGCAACCGCGCGGGGATGAGCGAGGCGCTGCACGCGATCGATGCCGATCTCGCGGGCGCCGTGCGGCTCAAGCTGCTGCCCGAGCGGCTCGACACATGGCGTGCGACGCTGATGCTGCACACGCTCGTCAGCGGTTTCGTGCGTGACATGCTGATGCTGCCCGACGAGATCGACGCCGAGCAGCATGCGGAACAGCTCGTCGACGGCTGCTTCGACATGATGCGTTACAGCCCGGCGATGCTGAAGACGGGCGACTGAGCGGCGGCCCCTCCGCCGGCGCGCCGCGCGCCGTGGCATCGCGACCGGCCGGTCGATCCGGCCACGCGCGGGCGGCAGCGCCGCTCCGCCCGATCGCTCCCCTGCTCTCCAGAATCGCTCAGGCCGCCTTCGCGCGTCGCGCGCGGGCCCGCCGGTTCGACGCGGCCACCGAATCGCGCGCCTGCATCGCCGCGCCGCCGAGTCCCGCGATCCATGCATCGGTCGACATCACGGCCGCGAAACTCGACTGAAACACCACCGTGTACGCGCGGTGAATCTCTTCGGCACTCGCCGCACCCGCTTCGTTCTCGTACGGCAACGCGCCGGTCGCGTCCTCCAGATACTCGACGGCGAGCCCCGCGTGCGCCGCGTGATAGACCGTCGACGCATTGCAGTTGTGCGTCATGTAGCCGGCGACCGCGAGCGTGTCGATGCCGCGCGCGTCGAGCCATGCGGCGAGATCGGTGCCGGCGAACGAACTGGCCTGCGCCTTCACGATCAGGTGCGCATACGGCCGGTCGGCGACGACCGGATGCAGCGCGACGCCGTCCGTGCCCGGCGCGAAGATCGGCGCACCCGCCGGCGCGACGTGCTGCACGACGATCACGGGCACGCCGGCCGCGTGCGCGGCGTCGATCGCGCGGCCAATGTTCGCCAGCGATGCGTCGACGGGCGGATATTCGATCGGCAGGTTGCCGGTCACGTATTCGTTCTGGACATCGATCACGATCAGCGCACGGCGGGAAGCGGAAGGCAATTGGGCATTCGACATGGGAGGCTCCGGTTTCGGCGGCGCCGCCCCGCTCCGGAACGGGGCGGCCAGCAGCGCGATGCGATGCATTGTCGGATCGCATCGCGCAGGCGGACAGTGGCCCGATAGCCATTCTTCGATAAAATCGGGCCATCGCAATTCCGGAGCCCGTCATGCGCGCCGCCGCGTCGTCCGTTGCCCGTGCCCCGACCATCGTCGCCGTGATCGCGTACGACGGCATCAGCCCGTTCCATCTGTCGGTGCCGTCCGTCGTGTTCGGCCAGGAACGCGATGCGGCCGCGATGCCCGCGTTCGAGTTCCGCGTGTGCTCGGCCGAGCGCGGCCCGCTGTCGACGACGGGCGGCTTCACGATCACCGCGCCGCACGGGCTCGAGGCGCTCGACGACGCGGACATCGTCATCGTCCCGGCATGGCGCGACCCCGACGAAGCACCGCCTGACGCGCTGGTCGATGCGGTCCGCGCGGCCGCCGCACGCGGCGCGCAGGTCGTCGGCCTGTGCCTCGGCGCGTACGTGCTCGCCGCGGCCGGGCTGCTCGACGGGCGCCCGGCCACGACGCACTGGGCGTGGGCCGACGACTTCGCGCAGCGCTTTCCGCGCGTGAAGCTCGACCCCGACGTGCTGTACGTCGACGACGGCAACCTGATGACATCGGCCGGCACGGCCGCGGGGCTCGACTGCTGCCTGCACGTCGTTCGGCGGCGCTTCGGCTCGGACGCCGCGAACCAGATCGCGCGCCGTCTCGTGATCCCGCCGCACCGCCAGGGCGGGCAAGCGCAATACGTGCCGCAGCCGGTCGCCGCGCATCCGCGCGACGCGCGGCTCGCGGGTCTGCTCGACTGGGTGCGCGCGCATCTGGACATCGCGCACAGTGTGGATTCGCTCGCCGAACGCGCGCTGATGAGCCGGCGCACGTTCACGCGCCACTTCCGCCAGGCGACGGGCACGACCGTCACCGCGTGGCTGCAGGCCGAACGGCTCACGCGCGCGCAACATCTGCTGGAAACCACGGGACACTCGATCGACGCGATCGCACAGGCGGCCGGGTACGGCTCGAGCGTGTCGCTGCGCCAGCATTTCGCGGGCGCGCTCGGCACGTCGCCGTCGGCCTATCGGAAGGAATTTCGCGGCACCGGGCCCGATGCGCGGCGCTAATGACCGCCGCGCCGCCGGCGCTCGACCGGGCAGCACG
Organism: Burkholderia sp. AW49-1; assembly: GCF_053427845.1. NCBI lineage: Bacteria > Pseudomonadati > Pseudomonadota > Betaproteobacteria > Burkholderiales > Burkholderiaceae > Burkholderia > Burkholderia sp. AW49-1. The sequence goes on from NZ_JBSAXF010000012.1 coordinate 61,608, forward strand.
GTGGCACGCCGGCCGCTCAGACGCCGTTGATCCAGCGCGCCGCATACAGCAGCAGCGCGACGAACACGACGATCGCCGCCCACGCCCAAATGGGCAGCGGGCCGGATTCGCGATGATGCACGGCACTCGCGATGCGGCCGCTCAGCGCGCCGCCGAGGTGCGGCGGCAGCGGACGCTTCGCCGCGGCCACCAGCGACGCGGGCCGCAGAAACACGTGCTGGCGACGCTGCGGGCTCGAACGCGCGCGGTTCGGCACGAGACCGTGCTTCGCCTGCACGACCGCGCAGAATTCGCGGAAGAAATCGTCGGTCCACGCGTGCAGCGCATTCTCGATCTGCCGCGCCGGCAGTTCGGCGAGCGGCCCGCTCGCCGTCGCCCACACCACGTATTCGATGCGCGTCGCGGCCGCGTCGTCATCGTCCGGCCGCAGCACCAGTTCGACCTGCCCGCGCAGCGCGCCGAGGCCGTCGGCCCGCGCCTTGAAGTTGAGTACGCGGCGCGGCTGGCCTTCCGCGTCGCCCTGCTCGCTCGCCGAATGCGCACGCACGTCGTAGCGCGCACGCAGCGGGCCGAGCGGCACCGTGATGGTCAGCGCGAACTCGCCGTGCGCATGCTTCACGAACGACTCGCAATGGTCGAAGCTCGCCCGCAGCAACGCGAGATCCTCGAGGGCCTCCCGCACGACGGCCGGCGGGAGCGGTACGCGTAACGTGTCGTTCAGTTCCATGATGCCTCCCCGATGAACCCGCGCCGCATCAGGACGTCTCGATGAGACTGTCGACCCGCGCGACATCGAAGGCGACGTAGTGCGCCAGCGCGGACGCGGTCTCCCCCGGCTCCTCGTAACTCCATGCGGCGTTCTCGATCACGCCGTCTTCCGTCTGCAGGTTGAAATACACGGCACGGCCCCTCAGCGGACAATCCGTCGTGACACTCGACTTCACGAGCCGGTGCATGTTGACGTCGCCGCGCGGCAAGTAATGGATGTCCGGCAGGCCCGTTTCGCGCACGGTCAGCGCGCCGTGCGAATCGGCATACGTGATGCCGCGATGGATCACACGCACGCGATGGCGGTTCGGCACGATTTCGAGGCGAGGGTCGGCAGCATCGGACATCGTTTCTCCTCCGGACGGCGGCCCCGGCGGGCAAGCCGGGCGCAGGAAACGAAAAAGCCACGGCACAGATGCCGTGGCTCTCATTATGGGCGAAACCGCCTCCGATTGCGCGGCCTGGCCGCGCCCGATACGCTACTGCGCACTCCACTGGAACGCGGCCTTCGCCCCGCCCTTCGCACCGACCGTGACCGCGCGCGATTCATCGCTGCCCTGGTACGACGCATGCACGGTGTACCGCCCAGGCGGCAGCTTCACGAGCATGTACGGCCCGCGCGCGTCCGTCGTCAGCAGCTCGGTGCCCTTGCCGTCGACGATCCGCACATGGACGTCGGCCAGATATTCGCCGCCCTTGCCGGTGAAGCGCAGTGCGAGCGGCCACGCTGCTTCGTTCTGCTCGAATGCCGTCGATTGATCCTTGCCGATGCCGCCCGACACGTAGCTGACATCGCCCTGCTGGCTCGCCGCGGGCAAGCCGTCCGATTGTGCGTACGCGCCGGGCGCGGCGACGGCAAAGCCGGCGGCCAGCGCCGCGGCGACGGCAAATCGGGACACGTTGCGTAGATATTGCATGGCTCCCTCCTTTTCGGGTCGGAACACAGCACCACGGGCCGAACGCCGGCAGCGCCCGCCAAGGCCGGCGAAGCCGACCCGCAGCGGCCGCCGGTCAGCTCAGGTCGACCGGCACGAAGATCTGTGCATTATCGCGCTGGATCAGGAGAGCAAGACTGTTGCCCGCTCCCTTGACCGCGTCGCGCAACTGCTCGGGGCTCGTGACCGGCCGGCCGTTCACCGCGAGGATCACGTCGCCGGGCTGGATGCCCGCGCTGGCTGCCGGGCCGCCGGCCTGCTGCACGATCAGCCCGTGCGACAGGCTGGTGGCGCTGCGCTCCTGCGGCGTGAGCGGACGCACCGCGACGCCGAGGCGCCCCTGCTCGACGGGACCGCCGTCGTTGGAGGCCAGCTTCGCATCGGACATCGCGCCGAGCGTCACGCTGATCGACTTCTTCGACTTGTCGCGCCACACCTGCAGATCGACCTTCGAGCCCGGCTTCAGGTTCGCGATCTGTGCGGGCAGCGACGTGGAGTCGGCAACCGGCGAGCCGTTGACCGCGAGGATCACGTCGCCCGGCTGCAAGCCCGCTTTCGCGGCCGGGCCGTTCGGGTCGACCGAACTGACGAGCGCGCCGTCCGGCTTCTGCAATCCGAACGAGCTCGCGAGCGTCTGGTTCAACCCCTGCACGGCGACGCCAAGGCGGCCGCGGCTCACGTGGCCCGTCTTCACGAGCTCGTCCTTGACCTTGATCGCCTCGTTGATCGGGATCGCGAACGACAGGCCCTGGAAGCCGCCCGTCTGCGAATAGATCATCGAGTTGATGCCGATCACCTCGCCCTGCAGGTTGAACAGCGGACCGCCCGAGTTGCCTGGGTTGACCGGCACGTCGGTCTGGATGAACGGCGTGTAGTTCTCGTCGGGCAGCGAGCGCGATTTCGCGCTGATGATGCCGGACGTGACCGTGTTGTCGAAGCCGTACGGCGAACCGATCGCGACGACCCACTGGCCGACCTTGCTCTGTGCCGGGTCACCGATCTTCACCGTCGGCAGGCCGCTCGCGTCGATCTTCAACACCGCGACGTCGGACTGCTTGTCGGCGCCGACAACCTTCGCCTTGTACTCGCGCTTGTCGGTCAGCTTGACCGTGACGACGTTCGCGCCGTCGATCACGTGGGCGTTGGTGAGGATGTACCCGTCCGCGCTGACGATGAATCCCGAACCAAGGCTCGCGCTCGGCTGGTCGTCCGGCTGCGTGTCGCCGCCCATGCCCGGCACCTGGCCGTAGAAGTGCTTGAAGAACTGGTAGAACGGATCGCTCGGATCCATCGGCAGCTGCGGCTGCTGCACGCGCCGCGACACCTGCTTCACGACGTGCTTCGCGCTGATGTTCACGACCGCCGGGCCGTAGGTTTCGACCAGCCCGGAGAAATCGGGAATGCCGGTCTTCGCCGCGGCCTCGGCCGGCATCAGCGCGGCGGCCTGCGCGGGCGTGATGATCTGCGGATCGGCGCGGCGAGTGCCTGCGACATAGCCGGCGGACAGGGCAGCCGCCACGGCGACCGCGACGGCGCCGCGTGCAAGGAATCGGGTGTTCATCGTAGGACCTCCTCTTTGTTAGGACGCAGCGTAACGACCCTGACTTAAAGGAGGCTTAATCGACCTTAAACGGGGCTTAGGCCACCGCTGGCCGCCGTTCGTCACACGGATTCGGATGTCTGCGGCACCTGCGCCGGCATCTCGGCGTCGCGGAACACGACGCTCACGAGCAGGCCGCCCGCGGCCGCGTCGCCGAGCGTCACCGTCGCGCCCTGCTGCGCCGCGACGCGCTTGACGATCGCCAGCCCGAGCCCGCTGCCCGACACGTCGGCGCGCGCCCGCGCGGAACTGTCGCGGTAGAAGCGGTCGAACACGCGCTCGCGCTCGTCGGCCGGGATGCCGGGGCCGCTGTCGCCGATCTGCACGCATACGCGGCCGCCCGCGTCGCGAGTCAGCGATACGTCGATGCGGCCGCCGTCCGGCGTGTACTTCACCGCGTTGTCGAGCAGGTTGCCGAACATCACGCGCAGCGCGCCGACATCCGCGACGACGGTCGCCGCGCTGCTCTCCTCGAAGCCGAGATCGATGCTGTGCCGTTGCGCGAGCGGTGCATGCGCGGCCACGCATTCCACGAGCAGCGCCTGCAGGTCGACCGGCTCGCGCATCGTCGCGCCGTCCGGTTCGGCGCGCGCAAGCGCGAGCAACTGCTCGGCGAGGCGCGTCGCGCGCGTGACACCGGCCTGCAGATCGGCGACCGCCTCGCGGCGCGACGTGTCGTCCTTCGCGCGCGCGACGAGCTGCGCCTGGATCTGCACGGCCGCGAGCGGCGTGCGCAGTTCGTGCGCGGCATCGGCGACGAAGGCCTTCTGCGTATCGAGCGCCGCCGACAGCCGCGCGAGCAGCCCGTTCAGCGCACGCACGAGCGGCTGCACCTCGAGCGGCAGACGCGCATCGGGCAACGGATCGAGCGCTTCGGGCCGGCGCGCCTCGACCGCGCGCGTCACGCGGCCGAGCGGCGCGAGCCCGCGCCCGACGATCACCCAGACCGCCGCGCCGAGGAACGGCAGCAGCACGATCAGCGGCCACAGCGTGCGCAGCGCCACGTTCGCGGCGAGCCGGTTGCGCACCGACAGCGGCTGCGCGAGCTGCACGACGTTGTCGCCGACGATCGCGCCGTACACGCGCCATTCGCCGCGATCGGTGCGCTCGGTCGAGAAGCCGAGCTCCGCGCGCGGCGCGATCGGCGCACGCGGATGCGAGAAGTACATCAGCACGCCGTTGCGGTTCCAGATCTGGATCACGATGCCTTCGTCGCCGTTGGTGCGCGAACCGAACACCTGCGAGAACGGCTCGGATGGCAGCGCCGCGGCGATTTCCTGCAGCTGGTAGTCGAACAGCTCGTTCGCCTCGGCGAGCGCCTGCCGGTAGATGAGCCAGCCCGCGGCGCCCACGCCCGCGACGACGATCGCGAGCAGCCAGATCAGCAATTGATGACGAATCGACCTCACGCGTCAGCTTTCCTTGACGACCATGTAGCCGAGCCCGCGCACGTTGCGGATCAGGTCCGAGCCGAGCTTCTTGCGCAGCGCGTGGATGTAGACCTCGACCGTGTTGCTGCCGATCTCCTCGCCCCAGCCGTACATCTTTTCCTCGAGCTGGCTCTTCGACAGCACCGCACCGGGCCGCGCGAGCAGCGCCTCGAGCAGCGCGAACTCGCGCGCGGACAGCGCGACGGGCGCGCCGTCGAGCGTCACCTGGTGCGACGCGGGATCGAGCGTCAGCGCGCCGTGACGGATCAGCGACTCGCTGCGCCCCGCCTGGCGGCGGATCAGCGCGCGCATCCGCGCGCCCAGTTCGTCGAGATCGAACGGCTTGACGAGGTAGTCGTCGGCGCCCGCGTCGAGCCCCTTCACGCGATCGGCCACCGCATCGCGCGCGGTGACGATCAGCACCGGCAGCGACAGCCCGCGCGCGCGCAAAGTGCGCAGCACGTCGATGCCGTCGCGCTTCGGCAGGCCGAGGTCGAGCAGCAGCAGGTCGTACGTCTCGCCGCCGAGCGCCGTGAGCGCGGCGTCGCCGTCCTGCACCCAGTCGACCGCGAAGCCGTCGGCGCGCAACGCCTTGCGTACGCCCTCGGCAATCATTCGATCGTCTTCAACAAGCAGAATCCGCATCGGAGCTGGAACCCATCGGGCGAGTGAAACATGGCGACCATTGTAGCGCCGCGAAACGCGTGCGCCCCGTGCAATGCAACAGAAAGGCGGATTGCAAGGGACGTGTGCGCACTTGTCTCTACAATGTGCGCTCCGGCGCCGCGCGCGCCCTGCCCGAATCCCGTGCTTTTCCCGTTTTCGCCCATGCCGATTTACGATCTTTCCGCCCGGTTCGCCCCTCGCGCCCGCCCGTTCCTGCGCGCGGCCGCGGTCGTCGCCACCTGCACGGCCCTTGCGTTCGCACCGTCCGCGCAGGCGCGCAAGAAACCCCACAAGGAAGCACGCAAGACCGCCGTCGTGTCGCCCGCCGCGCGGGCGGCCGGCCTGCCGGCGTCCGTGCTCGTCGCGCTGCAGCGCGCGAAGGTGCCGGCATCGGCGATGAGCGTCGTCGTCGAGCGCGTCGGCGACCCCGAGCCGCTGATCGCATGGAATGCGAACCGACCGATGATGCCCGCGTCGACGATGAAGCTCGTCACGACCTTCTCGGGCCTGTCGATCCTCGGCCCGGACTACCGCTGGCGCACGACCGCGTATGCGGACGGCCCGGTCGATCCGGACGGCACGCTGCAGGGCAACCTGTACATCAAGGGCACCGGCGATCCGAAGCTCGTACCGGAGGAACTGATCGACCTCGTCGACAAGATCCGCAAGGCCGGTGTCAAGCGCGTCGCCGGCGGCCTCGTGCTCGACAAGAGCTATTTCGCCGCGTCGACGCGCGACCTGCCGTCGTTCGACGATGACGCGAGCGCACCGTACAACGTCGGCCCCGATCCGCTGCTGTATGCGTTCAAGGCCGTGTCGTTCACGGTCACGCCGGGCGACGACGGCAAGATCGCCGTCGACGTGCTGCCGCCGCTCGCGAACCTGTCGATCGACAACCAGCTGTACGAAGGCACCGGGTCGTGCGGCGCGGCTGCCGCTGCCGCGCGCCCGACGCTGTCGGCCGGCGGCGGGATCATGACTGCGTCGTTCGCGGGCGACTATCCGCTGCGCTGCGGCGCGCACACGACCAACCTCGCGATCCTCGATCACACGACGTTCTTCGCGCGCGGCTTCCTCGCGCTGTGGCAGCAGGACGGCGGCACGATCGCGGGCCCCGTCAGCGAAGGCAAGGTGCCGACCGCCGCGCGCCCGCTCGCCGTCCATCACAGCCCCGTGCTCGGCAGCATCGTCTACGACATCAACAAGTTCAGCAACAACGTGATGGCGCGCAACCTGTTCCTGACGATCGGCGCGGCCGCCGGCAAGCCGCCAGCAACCCCCGAGCAGTCGAGCCGCGTGATTCACGCGTTCCTGCAGAAGAGCGGCGTCGCGATGCCCGACCTCGACCTCGAGAACGGCTCGGGCCTGTCGCGCGAGGAGCACGTGAGCGCGCAGTCGCTCGCCGCGCTGCTGCAGGCCGCGAACGCGAGCCCCGTCGCGCAGGCGTTCATCGATTCGCTGCCGATCGCCGGCATCGACGGCACGATGAAGAACCGCCTGACCAACGCCGGCGTGCTCGGCAACGCGCACATCAAGACCGGCACGCTGCGCGACGTGCGCGCGATCGCGGGCTACGTCGCGGGCGCCGACGGCCAGAGCTACATCGTCGTCAGCTTCATCAACGACGATCACGCGGAAGCCGCGCGCGCCGCGCACGACACGCTGCTCGAGTGGATCTACGCGGGCGCGCACTGACGACGCACTCGCCGCGACGCGGCGCACGCATGTCCGGCTGTCCGCTTGCGTCGATCACGGCAAGACGCCCCGCCCCCGGGGTTTCGCCCCGCGCGGTTTGAAACGGCCTCGGCCGCCGGCGCACCGCGCACGGGCCGGCAGCCGTACCCCAAAAACGGGGCCGCACCGCGCGGCCCTGTTGCGCATGACTTCCGTAGAAACCCTGTCCTCAAGAAAACGCCGGCCCGCCCCAAGTTTTCTTGCCCCCTCGGGGGGCCTGACGCGAAGCGACAGGTTTGGGGGCGCTCTGAGGGAACCCTCTACGCTGCCCCCTCGCCTAGCGCGTGGCGATTGCGTAGGCTGTTGGCCTGACCGATATCTACAACGGGCCGTACGCCCGGCCTCACGGCTTGCAGGGGAAAGGAGGAGACACGTCCATGCGATTCGACGTCGAATTGCTTCTGCTCGCGCTGGCGCCCGTCTTCCTGCTCTGCATCGCGTGGGAAGCCTGGCACCTCGCCCGCACGCGTGCGCAGGACCATGTCTATGCGTGGCGCGACACGCTGTGCAACGCGGCGCTCGCACTGATGCACCAAGGCGCCGACAAGCTTGCGTGGTTGCTCGTGATCCCCGTTTATGCGTACTGCTACGCACATTTCCGGCTGTTCACATGGCACGACGGCTGGCTGTCGTTCGCCGTGCTGTTCGTCGGTCAGGACTTCCTCTACTACGTGTTCCATCGCGCGAGCCATCGCGTGCGCTGGCTGTGGGCCGCGCACGTCGTGCATCACTCGTCCGAGCGGATGAATTTCTCGACCGCGTTCCGGCAGAGCCTGATGTATCCCGTCGCGGGCATGTGGGCGTTCTGGCTGCCGCTCGCGTTCCTCGGCTTTCCGCCGCAGCAGATCGTCGGCATCGTGCTGATCAACCTCGCGTTCCAGTTCTTCGTGCACACGCAGGCGATCGGCAAGCTCGGCTGGCTCGAATACGTGTTCAACACGCCGTCGATTCATCGCGCGCACCACGCACGCAACCCGCGCTACATCGACCGCAATTACGCAGGTGTGCTCGTGATCTGGGACCGCCTGTTCGGCAGCTACGTCGAAGAATCGCCCGACGATCCGCCGCAATACGGAATCGTCGAGCCGCTCGGCTCGAACAATCCGCTCGTCGCGACGTTTCACGAGTGGGTGTCGATGGCGGCCGACGCGTTGCGCATCGACGGATGGCGCAACAAGCTGCGCGCGATTTTCGGCCCGCCCGAATGGGCGAGCGCTTATCATGCGCAGATCGCCGAGGCCGCGAATCGCGATCCGCGCACCGTGCCGCTTGCGGCCGTGCGCGACCAATAACCGTTTCAGCCAACGGCCGTCGCGCAGCCCGGATCCGAGCCGGCGCGCGGCAGATGAGAAACACATCGGGCCATATCTACGAGGAGATCGAACGATGCAGTCACAACGACAATTCCCGTCGCGCACCCGTCAACGCCTGCTGCGCACCGCGCAGGTCGCGATCGCGGGCGCCGCGCTCGCCCTGCTCGCCGCGTGCGGCGGCGGCGACGACAACAACAGCAGCGCGTCGAACACGCCGCCGTCCGGCGTGAAGATGCAGGTCGTGTCGTTCGGCGACAGCCTGTCGGACGCCGGCACCTACTCGCAGATCAAGCTCGGCTTCGGCGGCGGCCGCTTCACGACCAACCCCGGCCAGGTGTGGACGCAGGACGTCGCGCAGTACTACGGCGACACACTGCAGCCCGCGAACCAGGGCGGCTTCGGCATTCCGCTGCAGGCCACGGGCGGCCTCGGCTACGCGCAGGGCGGCTCGCGCGTGACGCTGCAACCGGGTATCGGCCACGCCGCCTCGAGCGTGCCGAACGCCGACTACGCGCAGGCCACGACGACCCCGATCGCCGACCAGGTCAAGCAATACCTGACGCAGCACGGCAGCTTCAACGCCGGCCAGATCGTGCTGATCAACGGCGGCGCCAACGACATCTTCTATCAGGCACAGGTCGCGCAGGCGCAGGGCAACACGCCGGCCGCGCAGCTCGCGGCCGCGCAGGCGATCGGCCTCGCCGCGCAGCAGCTCGGCGGCATCGTCCAGCAGATCGTCGCGGCCGGCGCGTCGCACGTGTTCGTCGCGACGGTGCCGGACATCGGCGGCACGCCGCTCGCGCTGCAAGGCGGCCCGCAGACGCAAGCCGCGTTCACGCAGCTGTCGGGGCTGTTCAACCAGACGCTGGTCGGCACGCTCGCCGCGCTGAAGGTCGACACGACGAAGTACGCGGTGGTCGATGCGTTCAAGTGGCAGGACGGCATCGCGGCCAACTACCAGGCGAACGGCTTCAGCGTGTCGAACACCGACACCGCATGCAACCTGAAGGCGATGGTCGCGGCGGCGACCCAGTACGGCGTCGCGGACGCGACCGCCTTCGGCTCGTCGCTGTTCTGCTCGCCGCAGACCTACACGACCGCCAACGCGGACCAGACCTACATGTTCGCCGACACGGTCCACCCGACGACGCGCCTGCACGCGCTGTTCGCGCAGTACGTCGAGCAGCAGATCGCGGCCACGGGCGTCGGCAAGTAAGCCGAACGCCACGCGCGCAAACGAAAACGCCCGACCGGTTCGCCGGTCGGGCGTCTTTCATTTCACGAGCGGATACGAACGGCTGCGTCAGTCGCGCGCTTCGAACGCGGCGGCCGCACGACCGAGGCGATCGTTGACCGCGATCCATTCGACGGTCTCGGGCAGTTTCTCGACGAGGATGCGGGCGACCTGCGCGCGGTCGAGCGCGCGCAGCATGCCGTACAGGTCGCGCGCATACGCCTGAGGATCTTCCGGCGCCGCGACGAAATGCACGCCATCGGCCTGCGCCCAGCGTCCCGCGCGCGACGCGCGTGCGACGAGCGCGACACGTTCGCCATCGGTCTGTGCGGCCGCGAGCAGCGGCTCGAGCGCATCGAACGGCAGCAGCGCGAGCGGCGTGCGCGGCGCGTAATGCGCCTTCAGCGTGCCCGACGCGCGCGGTGCGGTCGCGTCGCTGCCGTCGGGCAGGCGCGGCGCGCGGCCGAGCACGTCGGCGATCTGCTGCGGCGTCACGTGGCCCGGGCGCAGCAGCGCCGGGAAGCCGCGCGACAGGTCGAGGATCGTCGATTCGATGCCGACTTCCGACGGGCCGCCATCGAGCACGTGCACGGTGTCGCCGAATTCGTCGCGCACGTGTTGGGCGGTGGTCGGGCTCACGTGACCGAAGCGATTCGCGGACGGCGCGGCGACGCCGCCGTGGCCGCCGCGCCGCGCGCTGAACGCGGCCAGCAGCGCCTGCGCGACCGGATGCGACGGACAGCGCAGGCCGACCGAATCCTGGCCGCCGCTCACGGCGTCCGGAATGCGCGCATGGCGCTTCAGGATCAGCGTCAGCGGGCCCGGCCAGAATTCATCGATCAGCGCCCGCGCGTCGGCCGGCAGGTCTTCGACCCAGTAACCGGGATCGCCGCCGGGCGGCAGGTGCACGATCACCGGATGGTTCGCCGGACGCCCCTTCGCCGCGTAGATGCGTGCGACGGCCTCGGGATTCGCCGCGTCGCCGCCGAGCCCGTACACGGTTTCGGTCGGGAACGCGACGAGTTGCCCCGCGTCGAGCAGCGCGGCAGCCGCGTCGATCTGCGCGGGCGTCACGGAGTTCGGGAGATCGATGGACATCGGCTGGCGCCTCAGTCGAGCGGCACGCGCAGCAGCTGCGCGCACGCGGTGGCGGCGGCAACGGCATCGTCGCGCGTCTCGGCCGTGAAGTTCACGTGGCCCATCTTGCGGCCGACGCGCGCTTCTTCCTTGCCGTACAGGTGCAGGTGCGCAGCCGGCATCGCGGCGACCGTGTCCCACGGCGGCGTGACGGCCTCGGCCGCGGCGCCGTTCGGGAACCACACGTCGCCGAGGATGTTCAGCATCGCGGCCGGCGAATGCTGGCGCGGATTGCCGAGCGGCATGCGCGTCATCGCGCGCACCTGCTGCTCGAACTGGCTCGTTGCGCACGCATCGACCGTGTAGTGACCCGAGTTGTGCGGGCGCGGCGCCATTTCGTTCGCGACGAACGAGCCGTCTTCCAGCACGAAGAATTCGACGCAGAGCACGCCGACGTAGCCGAGCGTATCGGCGATCCGGACGGCTGCCTGCTGCGCCTCCTCGACGCGCGCGGCATCGGCGGCCGGTGCCGGCACGACGGTCAGCGCGAGGATGCCGTTGTGATGCACGTTCTGCGCGAGCGGGAATGCGGCCGAGCGGCCGTCCGCGCCGCGCGCGATCAGCGCGGACACTTCGTATTTCAGCGGCAGGCGCTTCTCCAGCACGCACGGCACGCCGCCGAGCGACGCATGCGCGTCGCGCGCTTCCCGCGCGGTGTTCACGCGCACCTGGCCCTTGCCGTCGTAACCGAGGCGCGCCGTCTTCAGGATGCCCGGCAGCACCGCGTCGAGCGCGGCATCGTCGAGCGCGGCGAGCGCCGCTGCCGATTCGATCACGACGTGCGGTGCGACCGGCACGCCCGACGCCTCGATGAAACGCTTCTCCGCGATCCGGTCCTGCGCGACCGCGACGCAGCGGCCGGCCGGCGCGACGAACGTCGTGCGCGCGAGGAAATCGAGGCTCGCGGCCGGCACGTTCTCGAATTCCGTCGACACGGCATCGCACAGGTCCGCCAGTTCGGCGAGCGCGGCTTCGTCGTCGTAGGCCGCGCGCAGGTGACGGTCGGCGACCGCGCCGGCGGGGCTCGTCGGATCGGGATCGAGCACGGCGACGCGATAGCCCATCGACTGGGCGGCAAAGCAGAACATGCGGCCGAGCTGGCCGCCGCCGACCATGCCCAGCCACGCGCCGGGCAGGATCGGGGAAACGGAATCAGGAGTTGCGGTCATGTCAGTGGTCGGTCGCGGCGGGCGCTGCCCGCCGCAGTGATGAGGATCAGGCGGCCGCTGGAACGCCAGTGCGGCCGCCGGTGCGCCGTCATGCGAGCGGCGGCAGCACCATCGCGTGCGCGGCTTCGTTCTGGCGCACGCGGAACGCGGCGAGGCGGTTCGCGTAGTCGACCGACGTGCCGGACAGAATCGACACCGCGAACAGCGCGGCGTTCGCGGCGCCGGCCTCGCCGATCGCGAACGTCGCGACCGGCACGCCCTTCGGCATCTGCACGATCGAGTGCAGCGAATCGACGCCCTTCAGGTACTTGCTCGCGACCGGCACGCCGAGCACCGGCACCGTGGTTTTCGCGGCCAGCATGCCGGGCAGGTGCGCGGCACCGCCGGCGCCCGCGATGATCGCGCGCAGCCCGCGCTCGCGCGCCTTCTCCGCGTAGTCGAACATCTCGTCGGGCATCCGGTGCGCGGACACGACCTTCGCTTCGTACGGCACGCCGAATTCCTGCAGGATCGCGACCGCGTTCTTCATCACGTCCCAGTCGGAACTCGAACCCATCAGCACGCCGACGAGCGGCGCGCTGTGCGTGTGGGCAGTCTGGACTTCACTCATTTCGTGCGTTCCTTCCTTCAGGCGAGCGGCTGGCCGGTGATGCGCTCGAGCGCTTCCTGGTACTTTGCGGCCGTCTTCTCGACGACGTCGGCCGGCAGTGCCGGTGCCGGCGCGGTCTTGCCCCACGGCTGCGCCTCGAGCCAGTCGCGCACGAACTGCTTGTCGAACGACGGCGGGTTGGTGCCGACCTGGTACTGGTCGGCCGGCCAGAAGCGCGACGAATCGGCCGTCAGCACTTCGTCCATCAGGTACAGCTTGCCGTGATTGTCGAGGCCGAATTCAAACTTCGTGTCGGCGATGATGATGCCGCGCGTCGCCGCGTAGTCGGCCGCTTCCTTGTACAGGCGGATCGAGATGTCGCGGATCGTCGCGGCCAGCTCGGTGCCGATGCGGCGCTCGGTTTCCTCGAACGTAATGTTCTCGTCGTGCTCGCCGAGCTCGGCCTTCGCGGCCGGCGTGAAGATCGGCTCGGGCAGCTTCTGCGCGTTCTGCAGGCCTTCCGGCAGCTTCACGCCGCACACGGCGCCCGACTCCTGGTATTCCTTCCAGCCGCTGCCGGCCAGGTAGCCGCGCACGACCGCCTCGATCATGATCGGCTCGAGGCGCTTGACGACCACGCCGCGGCCCTTGACCTGCTCGACCTCGTCAGCCGAAACGACCGCTTCCGGCGCGTCGCCCGTGAGGTGGTTCGGCACGATGTGCGCGAGCTTGTCGAACCAGAAGTTCGCCATCTGGTTCAGCACGCGGCCCTTGTTCGGAATCGGCTCGCCCATGATCACGTCGAATGCCGACAGGCGATCCGTCGTGACGATCAGGAGCTTGTCGTTGCCGACCGCGTAGTTGTCGCGGACCTTGCCGCGACCGAGGAGCGGCAGCGAGCGGAGCGTGGATTCGTAAAGGGTAGACATCGTCTTTTCGCAGATAAGGAGCCAAACAAAAAGGGAAACGCCGTTCCCCGCGGCAGGCGGGAACGGCGGTCTTGCAATGCGTCGGCGAACCGGCGGGCGCTCAGGCCCCCGCCGGCTGCCGGCCGGCCCTTGTTCGGCCGGACGGAACGGCCGCCACGAGGGCCGGATCGAATCCGGCGCTCCGGGGCGGCCAGCCCCGGCCCGGCGGCAAGACCGGGCGGGGCAATCGTACTACAGTCTCAGCGCACGACCTGCGCAAGCGCGCCGGACTTGTACTGCTCGGCGATCTTGTCGAGCGACACCGGCTTGATCTTCGCGGCCTGGCCTTCGCAGCCGAACGCGAGGTAGCGGTCGACGCACACCTGCTTCGCCGCTTCGCGCGCGGGCTTCAGGTAGTCGCGCGGATCGAACTTGCCCGGGTTCTCGAACAGGTAGCGGCGGATCGCGCCGGTGATCGCGAGACGCAGGTCGGTGTCGATGTTGATCTTGCGCACGCCGTGCTTGATGCCTTCCTGGATTTCCTCGACCGGCACGCCGTAGGTTTCCTTCATGTCGCCGCCGAATTCGCGGATCTCGGCCAGCAGTTCCTGCGGCACCGACGACGAACCGTGCATCACCAGATGCGTGTTCGGGATGCGTGCGTGGATTTCCTTGATGCGCTGGATCGACAGGATGTCGCCCGTCGGCTTCTTCGAGAACTTGTACGCGCCGTGCGACGTACCGATCGCGATCGCGAGCGCGTCGCACTGCGTGAGCTTCACGAAGTCGGCGGCCTGCTCCGGATCGGTCAGCAGTTGCTCGCGGGTCATCGTGCCTTCCGCGCCGTGGCCGTCTTCCTTGTCACCCTTCATCGTCTCGAGCGAGCCGAGCACGCCGAGTTCGGCTTCGACCGTCACGCCGATCGAGTGCGCCATCTCGACGACCTTGCGCGACACGTCGACGTTGTATTCGTACGAGGCGACCGTCTTGCCGTCGGCTTCGAGCGAACCGTCCATCATCACGCTGGTGAAGCCGCTGCGGATCGCGCCCATGCACACGGCCGGCGACTGGCCGTGGTCCTGGTGCATCACGACCGGGATGTGCGGATACGACTCGACCGCCGCTTCGATCAGGTGGCGCAGGAAGGGCTCGCCCGCGTACTTACGCGCGCCGGCCGATGCCTGCATGATCACGGGCGCTCCGACCTGATCCGCCGCCGCCATGATCGCCTGGACCTGCTCCAGGTTGTTCACGTTGAAGGCCGGCAGGCCGTAACCGTGCTCTGCCGCGTGGTCCAGCAATTGACGCATTGATACGAGAGGCATTGTGGAACTCCTTGGAATGAAAACCGGTGCGCCCTGACGCCGGCGCGGCGCTCGGCCCCGTCGAAAACGGGGCGGCACGGCGCGGCTGAGCGTCGAATAGCCGCATTTTATCGCGAAGCGCCTCCGATTCCGACCGGCCGGTGGCGTGTACTCGCAATTTGTTACCTTCGCACGGCACAATCCGGCCAAAAAACAAAAAAAAGCCGCGCGGGGCATCAGACCCCGCGCGGCTTTCGTCAAAAACGGTGCCCGATCGGCTCGGGCGGCCGGTGGTCCGGCCAACGGGCCGGCCCGTTGCATGCCCGGCGCTCAGTAATGCTCGCCGACCCGCACGATCTTCAGCGTGTTGGTGCCGCCCGCCTGCCCCATCGGCTCGCCGACGGTCAGCACGACCATGTCGCCGTGCTGCACGTAGCCCTGCTTGACGACGATCTCGAGCGCCGCCTGCAGCGCCGAGTCGCGGTCGCTGTTGAAGTCGACGTGCAGCGGCGTCACGTTGCGGTACAGCGCCATCGTGCGCTCGCTGCCGACGCGCGGCGTCAGCGCGAAGATCGGCACGTGCGTGTAGTGACGCGACATCCACAGCGCGGTCGCGCCCGATTCGGTCAGCGCGACGATTGCCTTCGCGCCGAGGTGATACGCGGTGAACAGCGCGCCCATCGCGATCGACTGATCGATCCGCGTAAACGTGCGGTCGAGGAAATCCTTG
The DNA here is from genome assembly GCF_053427845.1 of Burkholderia sp. AW49-1. NCBI lineage: Bacteria > Pseudomonadati > Pseudomonadota > Betaproteobacteria > Burkholderiales > Burkholderiaceae > Burkholderia > Burkholderia sp. AW49-1. Next base: position 77,125 of record NZ_JBSAXF010000012.1, read on the forward strand.
TCCAGCTCGACGTGCTCGGACTTTTCCGCCTCGACGCACACGGCCGCCATCGTCTCGATCGTGACGACCGGGTACTTGCCGGCGGCCGTCTCGGCCGACAGCATCACCGCGTCGGTGCCGTCGAGCACCGCGTTCGCGACGTCCGACACTTCCGCGCGGGTCGGCACCGGCGCGTGGATCATCGATTCCATCATCTGCGTCGCGGTGATCACGAGCTTGTTCGACTCGCGCGCCATCCGGATCATCCGCTTCTGCAGCGCCGGCACGGCCGCGTTGCCGACTTCCACCGCGAGGTCGCCGCGCGCGACCATGATGCCGTCGGACGCGTCAAGAATGCTCTGCAGCGCCGGAATCGCCTCCGCGCGCTCGATCTTCGCGATCATCTTCGGCTTGATGCCGTACGGCGCGCCCGCGATGTTCGCAAGCTGGCGCGCCATTTCCATGTCCGTCGCATTCTTCGGGAACGACACCGCGACCAGATCCGCGCCGAGCGACATCGCCGTGCGGATGTCTTCCATGTCCTTCGCGGTCAGCGCGGGCGCCGACAGACCGCCGCCCTGGCGATTGATCCCCTTGTTGTTCGACAGCTCGCCGCCCACCTTGACGATCGTGTGGATCTCGTCGCCGAGCACGCGCTCGACGGTCAACACGATCAGGCCGTCGTTCAGCAGCAGCAGGTCGCCCGGCTTCAGGTCGCGCGGCAGCTCCTTGTAGTCGAGGCCGACGCGCTCGTCGTTGCCGAGTTCGCAGCCCGCGTCGAGGATGAAGGCCTGGCCCGGCACGAGGGTCGTCTTGCCGTTCTCGAACTTGCCGACGCGGATCTTAGGGCCCTGGAGGTCGGCCATGATCGCGATCTCGCGGCCGACCTTGCGGGCGGCCTCGCGCACCATCTCGGCGCGCTGGCGGTGATCGTCGGCCGTGCCGTGCGAAAAGTTGAGCCGCACGACGTCGAGGCCCGCCTGCATCATCTGCAGCAGAATCTCCGGCGAACTGGAAGCCGGGCCGATCGTGGCGACTATCTTGGTGGCGCGCTGCATGAAACTCCTCATCTGGATCAAGGTGGATGCGCTGGGTGAAACGCTGCGAGAGCCGGAATCGGCGGGCCCAGCGGCGGCCGTTCCGGGGGGCGTGCCGGTGCTTGCGCCCGGCATCGCTTTGTTCTGAATCTCGTGGTGCTGCACGACCGCGTCGCCAGCGGCCGCCGGTGCGCGCGGAGTCGAGTTCGCCCGCGCGGGCGCGCGTTTGCGCTTGCCCGCGCCGGCCGGCTGCTCCGCCTTCGCGGAGCGCGCGGCCCTCGTCACCCCTGCGCGCGCCGCCACGCTCAGGCCGCCCGCGTTTCGAGCACTTCCACTGCCGGCAGCTTCTTCCCCTCGAGGAACTCGAGGAAGGCGCCGCCGCCCGTCGAGATGTAGCTGACCTGGTCATGGATGCCGTACTTCGCGATGGCCGCGAGCGTGTCGCCGCCGCCCGCGATCGAGAACGCGGACGATTTGGCGATCGCTTCGGCGAGCGTCTTGGTGCCGTTGCCGAACTGGTCGAACTCGAACACGCCGACCGGGCCGTTCCAGACGATCGTGCCGGCCTTCTCGAGCTGGCTGGCGAGCGCCTTGGCCGTATCCGGGCCGATGTCGAGAATCATGTCGTCGGCTTCGATGTCGGCGACCTGCTTCACCGTGGCCGCGGCCGTCGGCGAGAATTCCTTGGCCGTCACGACGTCGGTCGGGATCGGCACCGACGCGCCGCGCTCGCGCGCCTCGTCGATGATCGCCTTCGCCTCGGCGACGAGATCGGCTTCCGCGAGCGACTTGCCGATCGACAGGCCGGCCGCGAGCATGAACGTGTTCGCGATGCCGCCGCCGACGATCAGCTGGTCGACCTTGCCGGCGAGCGACTTGAGAATCGTCAGCTTGGTCGACACCTTCGAACCGGCGACGATCGCGACCAGCGGGCGAGCCGGGTTGCCGAGCGCCTTGCCGAGCGCATCGAGTTCGGCGGCCAGCAGCGGGCCCGCGCACGCGACCGGCGCATACTTCGCGATCCCGTGGGTGGTCGCTTCCGCGCGGTGCGCGGTGCCGAACGCGTCGTTCACGTAGACGTCGCAGAGCTTCGCCATCTTCTGCGCGAGTTCGTCCGAATTCTTCTTCTCACCCTTGTTTACGCGGCAGTTCTCGAGCAGCACGACCTGGCCCGGCGCGACGTTCACGCCGTTCTCGACCCAGTTCGGAACGAGCGGCACGTCGCGGCCGAGCAGTTCGGCGAGACGCTTCGCGACCGGCGCGAGCGAGTCTTCCGGCTTGAATTCGCCTTCGGTCGGACGACCGAGGTGCGACGTGACCATCACGGCCGCGCCGGCGTCGAGCGCGGCCTGGATGGCCGGCACGGACGCGCGCACGCGCGTGTCTTCGGTGATGTTGCCGTGATCGTCCTGCGGGACGTTCAGGTCGGCGCGGATGAACACCCGCTTGCCGGCGAGCTGGCCGGCGGCGATCAGGTCGGTAAGACGCTTGACTTGGCTCATGTTGAACAGATTGAAGTAGTGGATGGGGAAAGGGGGTTCACGCTGGACGTGCGCGGGCTGCCGCGAAAGGGCGCCGGATGCGGCCGTGGCTGGCGGTTCGCATGACGCGCACGGGTAAAAAATCTCGAACGGGCATTCTAGCCGATCCATCCGGCAGACTGACCCGTGCGGCGGCGAATTCCGCCTATTTGGGATCGCGCGCGGCCGTCGACACATTTCCGCAACGCAGCAATACGAGTTCGCCAGCGGCCGGCGCCCGGCGGGCGGCCACGACGATTCGTCAGAAGATCAGCCGCAGCGCGGTGAAGGCGAGCATCCCGACGATGATCGTGCCGAGCATGCTGCGCCGCCACAAAAACCAGCCGAGACCGGCAAGTGCGGCGTAAAACGGATGGTTGGACAGCGCGAACGACAGCCCGGCCGGCGTTTCGAGCACGTCGGGCAGCACGACCGCGACGAGCGCGGCGGCCGGCGCGTAGCGCAGCGCGCGCTGCGCGCGCTCAGGCAGCACGGTGCGTTCGCCGCCGATCAGGAATAGCGCGCGCGTGACGGCCGTGACGATCGTCATCCCGACGATCACGATCCAGATTTCCGTCGCGCTCATTCGATTTCCCTTTCGTGCACGGTTTCGGTGCGGATGCGGCGCCAGTCGGCGCGTTCGACGAAGAAATCGGCCGTGCACCCGGCCGCGAGCGCGGCCAGCACCGCGATCGGCAGCGCGAGCCGGTACGGCAGGTCGAACGCAATCAGCGACACGATGCCCGCCACCACCACGGCCGCGAGCGTCGAGCGGTTCGCGACCGCGGACACCATGATCGGAAGCAGCGCGAGCGTGCCGGCCAGCTCCAGCCCCCAGCTCGCGGGAAAGAAGCTCGCGAGCAGGATGCCGGCGAGCGACGACACCTGCCACGACGCCCAGCTCGCGAGCGCCATCCCCCAGAAATACGCCTCCTTGCCCGGCACGTGGCCGTACGCGAAGCCCTGTTTCTGGAACAGCAGGTAGATCACGTCGCCGTTGAAATAGCCGATCGCAATGCGCCGCCACAGCGGCAGGTAGGAAAAATGGGGCGCAAGCCCGGCGCTGAAGATCACGAAGCGCAGGTTGACCATCGTGGCCGTGAGCAGGATCGTCCAGATCGGCAGCTTCGCGACGAGGAGCGGCAGCACCGCGAGCTGCGACGAGCCCGCGTAGACGAAGATCGACATCGCGCTCGCCTGCCCGAGCGTCATCACCGACTTGCTCATCGCGACTCCGGTGACGAGCCCCCAGGACAGGATCGCCATCAGTGTCGGGGAATAGTCGCGCGCGCCCTGGATCAGCGCGAAGCGGTCGGTGGCGGAGAATCGAGCGAGCATGGGAAGCGGGCCGCGGCGGGCGTTCGTCGGGCCGCCGGCGCCTCCTGCCGGTACGACCCGTCGTTATTGGAATCGGTACCGGGCGATTATAGCGCCGGCCCCGTGCCGACCGACCGGATCGCCTTCAAATGAAGCTAAAATAAGCGTCTTTCCGGCTCAATGCTGCACACAACCCGCTGCACAACTGCTTCCCAGGAGAATCCTATGTCAATGGCCGACCGCGACGGCAAGATCTGGATGGACGGCAAGCTGATCGACTGGCGCGACGCCAAGATCCACGTCCTGACCCATACGCTGCACTACGGCATGGGCGTCTTCGAGGGCGTGCGTGCGTACAAGACGGCCGACGGCAGCACCGCGATCTTCCGTCTGCGCGAGCACACCAAACGTCTGCTGAATTCGGCGAAGATCTTCCAGATGGACGTGCCGTTCGACCGCGAAACGCTCGAAGCCGCGCAGCTCGAAGTCGTGCGCGAGAACAAGCTCGAGTCGTGCTACCTGCGTCCGATCATCTGGGTCGGCTCGGAAAAGCTCGGCGTGTCGGCGAAGGGCAACACGATCCACGTCGCGATCGCCGCATGGCCGTGGGGCGCGTACCTCGGCGAGGACGGCCTCGCGAAGGGCATCCGCGTGAAGACGTCGTCGTTCACGCGCCACCACGTGAACGTGTCCATGGTGCGCGCGAAGGCGTCGGGCTGGTACGTGAACTCGATCCTCGCGAACCAGGAAGCGACCGCCGACGGCTACGACGAAGCGCTGCTGCTCGACGTCGACGGCTACGTGTCGGAAGGCTCCGGCGAGAACTTCTTCCTGGTGAACAACGGCAAGCTGTACACGCCGGACCTGGCGTCGTGCCTCGACGGCATCACGCGCGACACGATCATCACGCTCGCGAAGGACGCCGGGATCGAGGTGATCGAGAAGCGCATCACGCGCGACGAGGTCTACACGGCCGACGAAGCGTTCTTCACGGGCACGGCCGCCGAAGTCACGCCGATCCGCGAGCTCGACAACCGCACGATCGGCAGCGGCGCGCGCGGCCCGGTCACGGAAAAGCTCCAGTCGGCATTTTTCGATATCGTGTCGGGCAAGAACGCGAAGTACGCGCACTGGCTGACAAAGGTCTGAGCGCGCTGCGCCACCGACCGCCCCACAAAAGAGTGATAAGAGAAAGTCTCATGAGTGAAATCAAGGAAATGCCGCTGGTCGAGCTGACGGCCAAGGATCTCCCCGCCTACTGCCCGAACCCGGCCATGGCGCGCTGGAGCGCGCACCCGCGCGTCTTCATCGACGTGTCGCACGGCGAGGCACGCTGCCCGTACTGCGGCACGCGCTACAAGCTGCGCGACGGCGAGGTGGTCAAGGGCCATTGAGCCCTGGCCGGGCCCGCGGGCCCGCCGCACGCGAGGCGGCGCAGCCGGAACTCCGGCGCGCCGCCCTTTTCCTGTTCTGACAACCCGAACGCGGTGCATGCGCGCCGTGCTTCATTACGACATCGGAAGTCGACCTGATGCGTCGAGCGCTGGTTATCGCACCGAACTGGATCGGTGACGCATTGATGGCGCAGCCGCTTTTTGCGCTGCTGAAAAAGCTCCATCCCCGCATCGCGATCGATGCCGTCGCGCCCACCTGGGTCGCGCCCGTGCTCGAGCGGATGCCCGAGATCCACGATGTCTACGCGACCGACCTCGCGCACGGCAAGCTGCAGCTGCTGCGCCGCTGGCAGCTCGCGACCGACCTGCGTGACGTCGGCTACGACGCGGCGTACGTGCTGCCGAATTCGCTGAAGTCCGCGGTCATCCCGTGGCTCGCGAACATCCCGCTGCGGATCGGCTACACGGGCGAGCACCGCTACGGCCTGCTGAACGTGCGGCACGCGAACCCGGACAAGTCGGCCGAGCGTCCGCCGATGACGACCCACTACGCGGCGCTCGCGTATGCGCCGGGCGCCAAGCTGCCCGAGTCGATGAAGACGCTGCCCGCGCCGCGCCTCGACGCCGACCTGAACGAGACGGCGCGCGTGTCCGCACGTTTCAATCTCGATACGCGCAAGCCGCTCGTCGTGTTCTGCCCCGGCGCGGAATACGGCCCGGCCAAGCGCTGGCCGCCCGAGCATTTCGCGACGCTCGCGACGATCGTCCACCAGTCGTTCCCGTACACGCAGATCGTCGCGCTCGGCTCGCAGAAGGACGCCGCCGCCGCGCAGGCGATCGCCGACCACGCGCCGAACGTGCGCAACCTGTGCGGGCAGACATCGCTGTCCGAGGCGTGCGCGCTGATCGCGCGCGCGAACGCGGTCGTGACCAACGATTCGGGGCTGATGCACGTCGCGGCCGCGTTGCGCCGGCCGCTCGTCGCGCTGTACGGCTCGACGGATCCGCGCCACACCCCTCCGCTGTCGGAGCTGGCGAAGGTACAATGGCTGCATCTCGAATGCAGTCCCTGCTTCGAACGCGAGTGCCCGCTCGGCCATCTGAACTGCCTGCGCCAACTCGGTCCCGAGCAGGTATTCGGCGATTTGCGCGGCATGCTCGTCGGGCAGCGCTGACCCTGACCGGCGGCGTCGCACGACGCGCCGGGCAATCCGATTCACCGGTGTACGGCGGCTCCATCCGGGCCGCCGTGCTGAATACGGCGCGCGACGCGCGCGAGAGATAACCCCGATGCCACGTTTTGCCCGCCTTTTCGAAGCCGCTGCCGATACGCTGAACGCTTACTACCAGGCCGTCGCCGATGCCAATCTCGACGCGCTGCTGGGGTTGTGGATCGACGAGGACTTCGCCAGCTGCGTCTGGGCCGACGGCGAGCATCTGCACGGCCTCGACCAGATCCGCAGCGGGCTGGCGAACCGCCTCGCGACGCGTCCCGTGACGATCGAGCCGCTCGACATCCGCGTATACGATAGTCTCGGCACCGTCGTCTACACGATCGCCGAAGCGCATCAGCAGGCCGACCTGACGGCCGAACCGGACATGGTTTTCGCCACGTACGTGATGATTCACGAACGCGGCGAGTGGCGCATCGCGCATATTCACGCGAGCCCGATTCCCGAACAAGCGGCCGGACAATTCGCCGCGAAGATCCGTCACGGGCAGGGTCCGCTGCACTGACGAAGAACGAAGCAACGCATTAGCGGGGCGATCATGAGTACGGCTTCTCCGCCCACCTCGCCGCTGACCGGGGCCCCGGCCCCCGACGACGATTCATTGCGCTATCGCGCACCGCGCTGGCTGCCGAACAGCCATGCCCAAACCATCGTGCCCGCGCTGTTCGCACGGCGTCCGGCGGTCGCGTACCGACGAGAGCGATGGGAAACCCCCGACCACGACTTCATCGATCTCGACTGGGTCGCGCATCTCGACAGTGCCGCCCCGGCGCCCGACGCACCGCTGTTCGTGCTGTTCCACGGCCTCGAAGGCAGTTCCGGCTCGCATTACGCGCTGGCGATGATGGCGGCCGCGCGCGCGAAGGGCTGGCACGCGGTCGTCCCGCACTTTCGCAGCTGCAGCGGCGAGCTCAACCGGCAGCCGCGCTTCTACCATCTCGCCGACAGCGCGGAGGTCGACTGGATCCTGCGCCGGCTCGCCGCGCAGCATCGCGGGCCGGTCGTCGCGACCGGCGTGTCGCTCGGCGGTAACGTGCTGCTGCGCTGGCTCGGCGAGCACCGCAGCGACACGTCGATCGTGCACGCGGCCGCCGCGATCTCGACGCCGATCGACGTGCACGCGGGCGGTCGCGCGCTATCGCAGGGCTTCGCGATGGTCTATACGCGCAGCTTCCTGAAGACGCTGAAACGCAAGGCGCTCGCGAAGCTCGACCAGTATCCGGGGCTGTTCGACCGCGACGCGATGCTGCGGGCCGTGACGATGCGCGACTTCGACGAAGTCGTGACCGCGCCGCTGCACGGCTTCGCGAACGCCGACGACTACTGGACCCAGGCCACGACGCGCCCGCTGCTGCCCGCGATCGACGTGCCGACGCTGATCCTCAACGCCCGTAACGACCCGTTCCTTCCCGAATCCGCGCTGCCGAGCGCCGCCGACGTGTCGCCGGCCATCGAGCTCGACCAGCCCGCGGACGGCGGCCACGCGGGATTCATGACCGGGCCGTTCCCCGGCCGCCTCGACTGGCTGTCGGCGCGAGTGTTCGGCTATTGCTCGAAATTCGTCGACCATGGATGACATCGTCAGGCAGGCCCTCGCCAAGTGGCCGAACGTGCCGCACTGCACCGGCTGGCTGCTGCTCGACCGGCGCGGCGAATGGCGGCTGCGCGACGACGCCGCGCAGGCCGCGGGAGCGCTCGGCTCGCCGGTACGGCATGCAGCACTGAACGCGTTCATCGGGCGCAACTACGACTGCGACGCGCACGGCCAGTGGTTCTTCCAGAACGGGCCGCAGCGCGTATACGTCGAGCTCGCCTATACGCCGTGGGTCGTGCGCCTCGCCGAACGCGACGGGCAACTCGCGCTGGCCGACCAGACCGGCGCGCCGTTCGAACCGGACGCCGCGTGGCTCGACGACGCGGGCGGCGTGCTGTTTCGCGCGGCCGGCTCGCCGCCGCGCGTCGCGGCGCTGCACGACCACGACCTCGGCCTGTTCGCCGATCACGCGGACTTCGACGCCACGCCACCCGTGCTGCGCTGGCACGACGGGCGCACGCTGCCGCTCGGCAATCTCGCCTGCGCCGACGTGCCGGCGACGTTCGGCTTCGTCGCGAGTCCCGCGCAGCGGGCGCGCCACGCCGCATCGGATGGCGGCAACGGTAGCGTCGACGGCTGACGCGCAACCCGCCCTGCCCGCCTGACGGCCGTTATCCGCGGCCGTTCTTTTCGTCCTCGCGCTCTTCCTTGTAGCGCGCCTCGAATTCCAGCAGCCGCGCGCCGATGATCGACTGGTCATAGAACGACACGTCCTTCGCATCGCGCGCCTCCTTCAACTGGCGTATCGCCGACGGCCACGCGCCGTCGAGCGCCAGCTTCTCCGCGAGCGCGCGGCGCCGCGCGAGCACGTCGCCCCGGCCGTCGCTCGCCTTCGCGAGATAGTCCCACCAGTCCGGCTGCTCGGGATCCGCTTGCGCCTCCGTGCGCGCGAGCGTCTGTGCTTCGGCGAAGCGGCGCGCGGCGATCAGCGCCTGCAGGTGCGCGACGATCGCCGCGTGCGACGCCGGCCAGCGCCGCTGCGCGAGCGCCGCGAGCCGCACCGCGTCGCCGGTCCGGCCCGCGCGGCGCGCGATGTCGGCGGCGAGCACGTCGAGGCTCGGTGAACTCGTCTCGGGATCGTCCGCGCGCCGCTCGCGCGCGTCGAACGCGGCACGGGCCGACACGAGCGCCTTGTCGGCCGCGTCGTACTGGCCGAGCAGCATGTTCGCGAGCGCGATCCCGTACTCGTTCGCCGCGACGTTCGGCGCCGTGCGATCGTCGAGCTCGAGCTGCATCCGGCGCGCCTCAGCCGCGATGTCGTTCGGCGCGCGGTTCTGCAGAATGCGCAACCGCGCGCGCACGAAGCCATATTCGGCCGACTGGCGCGGCTGCCGATATGGCGCGCGGCGTGCGCGATCTTCCATGTCGGCGATCCGTTCGCCCGTCAGCGGGTGCGTACGCGCATAGGCCGGCACGCCCGCGTCGCCCATCGACGCGCGCTCGAGCCGTTCGAAGAAGCCCGGCATCCCGTAGGGGTCGTAGCCGGCGCCGGCGAGCAGCTGGAACCCGACGCGATCGGCCTCGCGCTCCGCCGACCGCGAGAAGCGCAACTGGTTGTCGACCGCGTACGCCTGCCCGCCCATCGCGATCGCGCTGCCGAGATCGCCGCTGCGCGCGAGCACGCCCGCCAGCACGCCGAGCAGCATCGTCGCGAGCGCCGTGTAGCCGGTCTTCTCGTTCGCACCGATCATCCGCGCGATGTGCCGCTGCAGCACGTGGCCCATCTCGTGACCGACCACCGATGCGAGTTCGGATTCCGTCTGCGTCGTGATGACCAGCCCGCTGTTGATGCCGATGAAGCCGCCCGGCATCGAGAACGCGTTGATCTGCGGATCGCGCACCGGGAACAGTTCGAAGTCCGGCATGTCGCCGCCGATGTAGCGCGCGGCCGCCGCGGCCGCGAGCCGCTTCGCGATCGCGTTCAGGTAGTCGCGCGCGAGCCAGTCGTCGAGATAGTCCGGATCGCGCCGCACCTCGCGCATCACGCGCTCGCCAAGACGCCGTTCGGCCCGCGGCGTGAGCGAACCGCCGGAGCCGTCGCCGAGGTCGGGCAGCTCCAGCGCGCGCAGCGGTGCGCGCAGGCTCGCGACGGGCGCGGATGCGCCATCGGCGCCGGAAAACCGGCTCTCCGCGCCGCCGTAAGTGCCGAATACGCCGGTCGCGATGCCGGACGGCACCGTGGAAATAGACGGCGACGCGCCTGCCGCCGGCTCGAGCGGCAGTGCGGACGTGCGCTGTGCATGGCCGCTCGGCGGCAGCACGAGCGCCGCCGACATCGTCACGGCAAGCAACTGTTTGACACGCATGGCAGGATGAAAACGACGCCGTCCCGCGCGCCGGGCGCGCATCGCGGCGTTTGGTCTGAATATTCGGATCATTGTACCGGCGACATCGCGACTGTCCCGCGCGGCATATGCGCCATCTGCGCGCTCGGCGTCGCAAGGGCCACTGCTATGATAGGCGCCCGTTGAAACGTTGGATCGGACCGGGGTGCGGATATGGGATTCGGCGCCCCCGGCCGATCGCGAAGCCGGATCGAGGGGCGTGCTCGCGCGCGCACCCCGTTCCACTGGAGCAAGACATGTCAGGACTCACCCATTTCGACGCCGCGGGCCACGCACACATGGTCGACGTCGGCGGCAAAGAGGAAACGCAACGCATCGCGATCGCGCGCGGCACGATCCGGATGCTGCCGGCGACGTTCGCGCTGATCCGCGACGGCAAGGCGAAGAAAGGCGACGTGCTCGGCGTCGCGCGCATCGCCGCGATCCAGGGCGCGAAGCGCACCGCCGAGCTCATTCCGCTGTGTCACCCGCTCGCGCTGACGCGCGTGGCCGTCGACTTCGAACTCGACGACACGCTGCCGGGCGTGCACTGCGTCGCGCAGGTCGAGACGTTCGGGCGCACCGGCGTCGAGATGGAAGCGCTGACTGCCGTGCAGGTCGGGCTGTTGACCGTGTACGACATGTGCAAGGCGGTGGATCGCGGGATGGTGATCACCGACGTGAGCGTCAGGGAGAAACGCGGCGGGAAGTCGGGGGACTGGAAGGCGGAGGACACGGCGGGCTGAGCGGCCCAGGGGCGGTCGGTCGGGCCCGGTACGACCCACGCCCGACCGTCGTTCGACTGCATGACGTGCGCGGCCTCCCCTGTCAGGCCAACGCGCTGACCATATTTGAAATATCGTTGAAAGGCAAATTCGAGATAGCTGCCGTTTATCTCATACAATTACCGGATTCCGCACGGGAGAGCGTGCGACCCAGCACAAAAAAAGCGAGCACGGGTGATGAATTCGCAAGCATTGAGAAACGCGCTGCAGGCCGGGCCGATCCAGGACGAACGACTCGTCAAGCTGGAGACGCCGCTCGGCCGTGACGTCCTGCTGCCCCATCGCGTCAACGGACGATCGCGGCTCGGGCGTCATTTCGAGTTCACCGTCGACGCCGTGTCGGTGTCCGACGATATCGAGCTCAAGAAGCTGATCGCGCAGCCCGTCACGCTGCGGATCCAGCAGGCCGACAAGTCGTACGCGCCGCACCACGGGTATGTGCACGCGGCCCGCCGGCTCGGGTCGGACAGCGGCCTCACGCACTACCAGATCGTCTTCGCGTCGTTCCTGCACTTCCTGAAGTTCCGCCGCGACCAGCGCATCTGGCAGGACAAACCCGCCGACGAGATCATCGCCGACGTCCTGAACCAGCACCCGCAAGCCAAGGGCTGCTTCGACTTCAGGCTCCGCCGGCCGCTGCCGTCGCGCTCGTTCTGCATGCAATACGAGGACGACTGGAACTTCGTGCACCGCCTGCTGGAATCGGAAGGCCTGTACGGTTTCTGGGAGCAGGCGCAAGACGGCAAGTCGCACAGGCTCGTCGTCGTCGACACGATCGACGCGCTGCCCGCGCTGTCGCCGCAAACCCTGCGCTTTCATCACGCCGGCGCACGCGACGAGGCCGACACGCTCGTCCAGTTCTCCGGCACGCGCACGCTGCGCAGCGTCGAGCGCACGACGCGCACGTTCGACTACAAACAGCCGCCCACTGCGTCGAATCCGAAGGCAACCCACACGCCGACAATCGCGAACCAGGGCGACCTGCCGCAGCAGCTCGAAGTCTACGAATACACCGGCGCCTACACGTACCCCGAACAGTCTCGCGGCGACCAATTGTCGAAGATCTGGATGGAGGAGCAGGAGTCGCTTGCGAAGCGCTTTCACGGCATCGGCGGCGTCCGGCGCATGGACTCGGGACGCACGTTCGAGCTCGCCGATCACCCCGAACACGACAAGGACGATGCCGGCCAGCGCCGCTTCGCCGTGATCGAGACGGTCTGGCGCATCGCCAACAACCTGCCCGTCGGCGATCGACAGGCCAGGTTCCCGCATAGCCTGCAGACCGAAATCGACGATCTCGTGCGGGCCGGCGGCGCGGACCTGCCGCACGTCCGGCATCCGGACGGCAGCGAGGGCATTTTCCAGGTCAGCATCGAAGCGCAGCGCACCACGGTGCCGTTCCGCAGCCCGTTCGAGCATCCGAAGCCGCCGATGCATCTGCAATCGGCGATCGTCGTCGCGCCGCAAGGCGAGGAAGTCCATACCGACGAACTCAACCGCATCAAGGTCCGCTTCCACTGGGATCGTCTCAACGACGGCGACGAGAAGGCCTCGTGCTGGCTGCGCGCCGCCGCGTCGGATTCGGGCAATGGCTATGGCGCCGTTCACCCCCATCGCAGCGGCGAGGAAGTGCTGGTCGATTTCCTCGGCGGCGACTGCGATCGGCCGATCGTCGTCGGAAAGCTGTACAACGGCGCGACCCGTCCGCAATGGCACAGCAACGGGATCCTGTCCGGATACCGGTCCAGGGAATATTCAGGCGCGGGCTTCAACCAGCTGGTGCTCGACGACGCGACGTCGCAGAACCGCGTGCACCTGTACAGCAGCCAGGCAAACACGCACCTGCACCTGGGCTATCTGATCGACCATACGGGCAACGACCGCGGCAGCTATCTCGGCAGCGGCTTCGACTTGCGCTCCGACGCATTCGGCGCGGTTCGCGCGAACCGCGGCCTGTACGTCACGACGCATCCGAAACAGCCGGCGAGCCAGCCGCTCGACGTGAAGGAAACGCAAGAGCAGCTCGTCAGGGCGGAAGGCCTGATGGAAGCGATGTCGGAGGTCAGCGCGCAGCATCAGGGCGAGTCGCTCGACGCCGGCCACTCGGCGCTGAAGCAGTTCAGCGACGCGACGCAGAACAGCGTGAGCGGCAACGCGTCGGGCGGGCGAACCGGCGGCGGCGGAACCGGCAGCGCCAATGCGTTCAAGGAACCCGTGATGCTGTTCGGCAGCCCGGCCGGCATCGCGCTGTCGACGCAGCAATCCGTGCAGTTCGCCGCGGACCGGCACGTCAACCTCGTCAGCGGACAAAGCACGCACGTCGCTGCCGGGAAGTCGCTGATCGCGAGCGTCCTCGACCGGATCAGCCTGTTCGCGCAGAACGCAGGCATGAAGCTGTTCGCCGGCAAGGGCAAGGTGGAAATCCAGGCGCACGCGGACAACATCGAACTGACTGCGCAGAAGGCGCTGAAACTGGTGGCGGCCACGCAGTCGATCGAAGGCGCGGCGGCGAAGGAAATCCTGCTGACGTCCGGCGGCGCCTACATCCGCATCGCGGACGGCAACATCGAGGTGCACGCACCCGGCAAGATCGACATCAAGGGCGCGCAGCACGTGTTCGACGGCCCCACGCACCTGTCGCAAACCCTGCCGACGTTGCCGAACTCGAGCGGCAACTACGACCAGGCGTTCATCGCGCACTGGGCCGGCACCGACATTCCGGTCGCGAACACCCGATACCAGATGTTCTCGAACGGCGCGCTGATCTCGGAAGGCGTCACCAACGCGGCAGGCGAGACGGGGCTCACGCAGAGCCACGTGCCGCATGACGTCATCGTCAAGTTCTTAGGGAAATCGAATGGCTGACGTTCAACAGAAGGACAACGTGCTGGGTACCGGCGCGGGGATGCTGACGCCGACGGGGTACAAGGATCGGCCGAAGGTGCAGATCAACGTCTGCGACATGCATGTGACGCCGGCGGCAGATTCCATTATCGGAACTTGTCCGTACTACTACCGGCCTCTTCATGGCGAGTACTGGGAAACGGTTGAAAAAGTCAGCATGTCGAGTGCATGGGCGACCGTCAAGAAATTCGCCACATCATGGGATCCGTGGAAAGACACGAAAGTCGCCCGTGAGCTGCTGCATCGGCGGGAGAGGCTGATAGAAGTCGAAAGCACCGATTCCGATTGGTCACGCCATGGCAATTTCATGATGCGCCATATCGGATGCGGGCATAAGCCGCCGGGATACTACGTCAGCTACGGTTACTACTACTGCTCCAATTACGGAAAATACCTGCTTCCGGAATTGAGCGACAAAGGCAAGGCGTGGCTGGCAAGCGCACGCTGGTTCCTGCAGCATTATCTGGAACAGGGTTTGCAGCAGAATATGCGCGGCGACACCATTGCCATCAGGGGCAAGAAGCCGAACAGCGGTACGTGCACGATGAACGTACCGCAGTACTCGCTTGAACTGGACGACTACAATTTCAAGACATACGCGTTCAAGACCCATCCTCTCGCCTATCTCGACGGCGGTCTGGCCGGGCTCGGGCCGTCCGATATGTTCCATATCCTGAAGCAACCCAACATTCAAGAATGGGGCGATCTCAGAACGTTCTACCAGGCATTCGACAGTGGAGTCGGCGTGGGCAAACAGTACATCGACAATACCGTGGAATTCGCAAAAAAAGGACGTGACGCCGTCAACGAAAATGTCGTCGACCCTGTTGCAAAGGCACTCGAAAAATTGATGTCGAAATGAAATGACGAGAAAATTCCTGAAGCTGTCGCTGGGTGCGGCAGTCATGCTCATTGTTTTGATCGTCGGGTACTCATATATGTCGAATGACTGGCAGGTCGTTTCCAACAATTTCATGAAGAACAGCACGCCCTACGGCGCAGGCGACTTCGTGATATCGGGAAACGATGCGATCACGTTGAAAATCAGCGATCCGGAGATTACCTTCAAGCCGTACGCGGAATGGAAAGACAAGGAAAAGGCCGAGCCGGCCGAAGCCTGGATGAACGACAGTCGCGAAACGCTGAACCGGACGTCGGTTGAATTCTGGCGTGGCCCGGTGAACGGTGACATGACGCGCCATTTCAAGCAGGTGGGCCAGAACGCCGCCTGGTGGCACGCCAAGGACTGGTCGGTCGAATTCATCAGCACCGGCTGGATGGACTACAAGTCGCCTCAGCCTGCCGACGGTCTGACGCCGCAAGTGACCAAGCTCTG
This sequence comes from Burkholderia sp. AW49-1, assembly GCF_053427845.1. Lineage (NCBI taxonomy): Bacteria > Pseudomonadati > Pseudomonadota > Betaproteobacteria > Burkholderiales > Burkholderiaceae > Burkholderia > Burkholderia sp. AW49-1. Next base: position 92,547 of record NZ_JBSAXF010000012.1, read on the forward strand.
GAAGTCGTCCAACGGCGGACGCGACTGGCTCCAACTCGCGTGGCCCGAAGATCGGAACATCGGTCGCCTGCTGTTTCTCGATCCGCAGCGCGGCTATGCGATCGGCTGGGGCCCGCACGTGTGGCGCACGTCCGACGGCGGCCAATCGTGGCGGGAAATCGAACTGCCGCCGAGTGCCTCGGAGGCCGACAAACCTCGCCGGACCTTTGACGCCATCGACCTCGGCCCAGACGGTACCTTGCGCGTGGCGTACTACGTCAAGAAGTCCGAGCACGCTTCCGCCGGAAGCGTCGTCTATCGGCTCGGTTGGGAGGAATCCAAGTTCGCCCTGGATACCGTCTTGCCTGAACAGGTGATCGTCAGCCTATCGTCGTCACCGGTCGCGTCGAATCACTATGCGCTTTACGCACTGTCGCGCCTCGGCGAACCGCGCGACTTCCATCATCCCGACGACAAGGGACAACGTGTCGGCGCCATTTCGACCTGGACGAACAACGCACCCGAGCAGATTCGCCAGTTGCATTCGTTTGACGACACGCTGACGCTCGATAGTCTGAGCGTCGGTCGAGACGGATTACTGCTCGTCTACGCAACCGACCCAAGCCGCAACGGCGCGCCGCTCGATCTCACGTTCGTCAGCAGCGACGCGGGAAAGACCTGGAACGTGAGCAAGGAGAAGGCGGCTCAGGGCGGATATTTCAACGCCCAAACGAATACGCTGTATTCGCTGGTCGCCTATACGCTCAAGAAACGGCAATTCTGACCGCACGCCGGGCGCCTCGATGGCTGGCCCTCGCTGCGGCCGCTCGATCGTCAAGATCGCGAACCGCAGCGACCTGTCTCGCGCACGACGGCCTTGGTCGCATACACATCACCGGCCCCGGTGCCGCCCGTCACTCACCGCGACGCGGCTCGAACACGAACGGTTGTGTCAGCAAGAACGGATTCGCGGTCGCGCCCGTCTGCGTACAGGTGGCGTGCGTCATCGCTTCGACTGCCGCGCGATCCGCGGCCGTGTTGCGACTACTCGTCGTGATCGTGACGTTCTGCGCTTCGCCCGACGTCGTCATCAGCGCGCGCACGAGCACGGTGACGGGGCGCGTGAGCGGCTTCGCGCTATCCGGATAGACGGCATGCGGAATGTGGCACGTCAGCTTGCTGTCCTGCGACGACGACATCATCGCGCAGCCGGAAAACAGCATGGCGACAGCGGGCAGGATCAGGTAGGTCGAGCGAATAGTCATGGTCGAATATCGTTCTTCAACACTGTTCTGGAGGAGCGCCGCACGCCGGCCGGTTTCGTCCGGGCTGCACCGCATTGCGCCGCAGCCCTCGGACCGGCGCCCCGTGACGGCCGCGCGACCGAAGGCTGACCGATCGCGATCCTGCTTGGCGGTTCCCGGAGATCCGGGCGCTGCGCTCGCGCCGGGCGGCCCACACCGGGCGACCTTGCATGCGAACGCTTTCGCGCATTGTGCACGTGCCGCCTCGCGTATGGCGGCGATTTGACAATGATTGACGCGAATCGCGCCGGATTCGGCGGCCATCCATTCTCCGTGCGAAGCAATCGCCGCACCGTCCCGGGCCGCCGCCGCTCGCCTGCCTCACCGCGATCCGACCAGCACCGGGATTCCCCGCCCGGCGCCGCGCGGCGTCACTCGGAATCGTCATCCGAGTCGTCGTCGTCCGCGTTGGCCGGGACTTCCCCGTACTTCGCGACGACGGCCGCCTTGAACGCTTTCAGCTCCGGCTGCTGATCGCAGAGCTTGTACAGCGACGCGAGTTGCTGCGGCCAATCCTTCAACTCCTTCGCGAACACATGCAGGCGCGAGACCGTATCGAGCGCGTCGGCTTCGCGACCGGCCAGCGCCTGCAGCACCGCATAGCGGCGCAGCACCGTCTCGCCGGGCAGCAGCGCGATCGCGCGCTCATGCGCGACGAGCTTGAGCGGCAGGTTGTCCGGCGAAATCGCCAGCAGCGTGGCCGCCCCGTAGTCGCCCCACGCGCCGAACAGCAGCGACGGCGCATCGCGGTACTGTGCGGCCGGATCGCTACCGTAATACAGCACTTCCGCGCGCTGGTAGTCGCGCAGCACGGGCACCGCCGCCAGCACGCCGCCGAACGACAGCACCGCGAACAGCCCGAACGCCGCGCGGCCCGGCAGGATGCGCAGCGGCTTCACCTCGAGCAGGCCGATCACGAACATCGCCGGCAGCAGGAAGAACATGTACTGCTGCGGATATTCGACGAGCGCATGCATCAACAGGATGCCGATCAGCGCGAGGCCGAACACGCGCGTGCTCGACTGCGGCGCGCGCACGGCGCGCACGAACCACGTCACGAGCGCGACGACGAGCACGCCGAGACCGACGAGGCCGGACTTCGCGAGCAGGTCGATGAAGATGTCGTGCGAGTTGTTCGCGATTTCGACACCGCCGAGCGTGCGCACGAGCGCGAACTGGTGCGACGGGAACTCGCCCCAGCCGACGCCGAGCACCGGATGCTCGCGGAACATCGCGAGCCCGTACTTCCACAGCGCGAGGCGCGGCGCGATCTGCCCCGCGTCGCGCATCCGGTCGGCCGCCGACTCGGCGAGCCCCAGATGGAAATGCACGTTGGCCCAGCGCACCGCGACGTTTACCGCGACGAAGGCCACCGCGAGCGCGACCGGGATCACCCACGCGCGGCGATTGCCCGGTGCGCGGCGTGATTCGAGCCACGCCATCCAGAAGCCCGCGACGACCAGCACGGCGACCTGCAGCCACGGGCCGCGCGACACCGTCAGCGCGAGCCCGACCGACAGCACGATCGACAGCGCGAGCCACGCCCATATCGCGAGCCGGCGCGTTTGCACGAGATACAACGCGCCCGCGAGCGCGAACGCAATGTAGGTCGCCAGGTGGTTCGCCTGCGCCATGTTGCCGTACGGACGGCGATCGACCGCGATGTTGTACACCACGACGAACGGCGACACCGCGGATTCGAGATGGAACAACTGCACGACCTGGCTCGCGACCGCGAGCATCCCGCCGAGCAGCAGCGCGCCGGACATCATTCGCGCGGCGGCTTCGGCGAGCCCCTCGCGCGCGAGCGTGTAGCCAGCCTGCATCGCGACCAGCGCGGCGGCCAGATAGCCGACCGCCAGCCAGTTCATCGACGGCACCTTCAGCGGCATGAGCGCGACCTGCGCGATCAGCACCGCCGCGAAACCGAGCGGCGCGACGAACGCGGCCGGCGCGGCGAACGGCTCCGCCGGGCGGCCCGTGCGTGCAAGCAGCACGACGGAGAGCCCCACCAGCAGATACAGCACCAGCGCTGCAAACTCGGAATAGAAGGTCGGGATCGGATAAGTGTGATTCGTGATCGAATACGGCACGATCAGGGCGACAGCCAGCGCAACGAGCGGCAACGAACGGGAAAAAGTAGAAGGCATGAGCGAACCGGATGTCAGCAACCGGCGCACTATACAAAACTTTCCCCCCTCTGTGCGGGCCCGTCGTGCCATCACTCATGCCTTGGAGCGGGCGCAGCCGGCCGGCGGGCGCCGCGCCACGCACGCGGCCACGGACTTGCCGGCATGCCCCCGGCACTACGCGCGGCACTCCGCCGGCGCATATTGCGCGGGCAACGTCGCGGCTTCCGCCGGCAATGGGCCCGCACCCGGCGCCGGGAGCGACGACGCAGACTTGCCGGCGGCAAAACACTCCCACGCGATCGCACCCGCCTGCATCGCGCCCTTTTTCAACGGCACGCGCGCGGTCGGTGTGTCGGCCTTGTCCGGGGCGGACGGCACCAGGACGAGCGTATTTGCGCCGGCCGCTGCGACGCGGGGGGTGAACGTCACCGTGATCTGGCCGGTGTCACCGTCGATGGCGACGGATTCGACGTTGCGGGTGGCAGCCGGCGGGCTGTAGCCGCCGTCGAGACCCGCGCCGCTCGCGGCGTTGTCGGCAACCGCGAGCCGCGCGGACGATGCGAGCGCGAGGCCCTCGCCGACACGCGACCGAGCGAGGTAATCCTGGTATGCGGGAATCGCATAGGCCGCGATCACGCCGACGATCGCGAGCACGATCATCAGCTCGATCAGCGTGAAGCCGGCCGGCCGCCAGCGCGGCACCGGCCGGCTCGCGCGCCGCAGATCGGCGGCGATGCGACGGAACAGGGAAACGGAAAAGGCTTCGAACATGACTGGCTCCGGAAACGAAAAACGCCTGCCGAATCAGGCAGGCGTTTCGATCGTAGCCAGCGGGCCGCGGCCCCGGCAGTCGGCCGGACGGCTAACGTCAATGCGCGTGCGCGGCGCTGCGCCGGCGCCGGAGCGTAAAACCGGCGACGACGACGAACAGCGCGCCCGCGATGCTCGCGCCGTAGATCGCCGCCGGCGTATCGAGCACCGGCCAGCGGTCGCCGACCGGGTCGTGCACCATCAGCCCGCCGGCGATCCAGCCCAGCAGCCCGGCGCCAAGCGCCACGACGATCGGAAACCGATCGAGCAGCTTCAGCACCAGCGTGCTGCCCCACACGATGATCGGCACGCTGACGACGAGCCCGAAGATCACCAGTGCCAGCCGGTGCGACGGATCGGCCTGCTCGGCCGCGCCGGCGATCGCGATCACGTTGTCGAGGCTCATCACGGCGTCGGCGATCACGATCGTCTTCACCGCGTCCCACAGCCGGTCGGCCGGCTTCACGTTGTCGTGCGCGTCGGCGTCGGGTGCCATCAGCTTGACCCCGATCCACAACAACAGCAGGCCGCCGCCGAACTTCAGGAACGGCACGTCGAGCAGCACGACCGCGAACGCGATCAGCGCGACGCGCAGCAGGATCGCGCCGGCGGTGCCCCACACGACGCCGCGCAGCCGCTGGTTGGCCGGCAGGTTGCGGCACGCGAGCGCGATCACGACGGCGTTGTCGCCGCCGAGGAGGATGTCGATGATGACGATCTGAAACACGGCGCCCCAGTGGAGCGACGTCAGGAATTCAAGCATGAGCGGTATCGGGTGCGGGGCAACGGCTGGCGGACAGGCGCGCCGGGTGAACGCCGGGCCATGCATCGTGCATGCCCGGGGCTTACAAATTCATTGCGCGAGCATAACAAAAAAACGCCGGCAAGGCCGGCGTTTTTTGCAGGACGAACCACGCGGAAATTACAGCGCCTTCTTCAGCAGGCGGCCCATTTCCGACGGGTTGCGCGTGACGGTGATGCCGCACGCTTCCATGATTTCCAGCTTCGCTTCGGCCGTATCCGCACCGCCCGAGATCAGCGCGCCGGCGTGGCCCATGCGCTTGCCCGGAGGCGCCGTGACGCCAGCGATGAAGCCGACGACCGGCTTCTTCATGTTGTCCTTGATCCACTGAGCGGCGTTGGCTTCGTCCGGACCGCCGATTTCGCCGATCATCACGACCGCGTCCGTATCCGGATCGTCGTTGAACATCTTCATCACGTCGATGTGCTTCAGACCGTTGATCGGGTCGCCGCCGATACCGACTGCCGACGACTGGCCGAGGCCCAGTGCCGTCAGCTGAGCAACCGCTTCATACGTCAGCGTGCCCGAACGCGACACGACGCCGATGCGGCCCTTGCGGTGGATGTGACCCGGCATGATGCCGATCTTCAGTTCGTCCGGCGTGATCGTGCCAGGGCAGTTCGGCCCGAGCAGCAGCGTCTTGCGGCCTTCGCGACGCATGCGGTCCTTCACTTCGATCATGTCGCGCACGGGAATGCCTTCCGTGATGCAGATCGCGAGATCCAGGTCGGCTTCGACCGCTTCCCAGATCGCAGCGGCCGCGCCTGCCGGCGGAACGTAGATGACCGACACGGTCGCGCCGGTTTCTGCCTTCGCTTCCTTGACGCTCGCGTAGATCGGAATGCCTTCGAAGTCTTCGCCGGCCTTCTTCGGGTTCACGCCCGCGACGAATGCTTCGCGGCCGTTTGCATATTCACGGCAGGCGCGCGTATGGAACTGACCGGTTTTGCCGGTAATGCCCTGCGTGATGACCTTCGTGTCCTTGTTGATCAGAATCGACATGTATTTTGACCTCTGTTCGATTGGCGTCGCGTATCTGCCGCGCCGCCATGCGTATTCGATAGCGTTACTTGCCTTCGGCAGCCGCGACGACCTTCTGCGCAGCCTCTTCCATGCTGTCCGCCGAGATGATCGGCAGGCCCGAATCGGCCAGCATCTTCTTGCCGAGGTCCTCGTTCGTGCCCTTCATGCGCACGACGAGCGGCACGTTCAGGTTCACGGCCTTCGAACCGGCGATCACGCCTTCCGCGATCACGTCGCAGCGCATGATGCCGCCGAAGATGTTCACGAGGATCGCCTTCAGGTCCGGGTTCTTCAGCATCAGCTTGAACGCTTCGGTGACCTTCTCGGTCGTCGCGCCACCGCCGACGTCCAGGAAGTTCGCCGGCTCGCCGCCGAACAGCTTGATCGTGTCCATCGTCGCCATCGCGAGGCCTGCGCCGTTCACGAGACAGCCGATGTTGCCGTCGAGCGAGATGTACGCGAGGTCGAACTTCGACGCTTCGATTTCAGCCGGATCTTCTTCGTCCAGGTCGCGATACGCGACGATTTCCGGGTGGCGGAACAGCGCGTTCGAGTCGAAGTTGAACTTCGCGTCGAGTGCGATGACCTTGCCGTCGCCGGAGACGTTCAGCGGGTTGATTTCAGCCAGCGACGCGTCGGTTTCCCAGAATGCCTTGTACAGGCCCTGCAGGATGGCGCGCGCTTGCGGAATCGAAGCAGCCGGCACGCCGATCTTCGCGGCGAGGTCGTCGGCCTGCGCGTCGAGCAGGCCCGTCGACGGCTCGACGATGACCTTGTGGATCAGTTCCGGGTGCTTTTCGGCAACTTCTTCGATGTCCATGCCGCCTTCGCTCGAACCCATCAGAACGATCTTTTGCGACACGCGATCAACGACGAGGCTGACGTACAGTTCCTGCTTGATGTCGGCGCCTTCTTCGATCATCAGACGGTTGACCTTCTGGCCTTCCGGACCGGTCTGGTGCGTGACGAGCTGCATGCCGAGGATCTGGTTCGCGTATTCGCGGACCTGCTCGATCGACTTCGCCACCTTCACGCCGCCGCCCTTGCCACGGCCGCCCGCGTGAATCTGAGCCTTGACGACCCAAACCGGGCCGCCCAGCTCTTCTGCCACCTTGACGGCCTCTTCAACCGAGAACGCCGGCTTGCCGCGCGGTACCGCGACTCCGAATTTCCGCAGGATTTCCTTACCCTGGTACTCGTGAATCTTCATGCGTGATTCCCTTCAGTCTGAGAGTTGGATGAAATGTCGCTTAAGACGCTTCTTCGAATGATTTCCGTTCATTCCTTCGTGCTGCCCTCACCGGGCAAGTCCGGCCGGTTCGTGCCATACCAGCGCGGGTAGTACTGCCGCACGACCTCGCCGTCGAACCGCAATGCCCGGCAGCGGCCGAGCTGGAAAGGCGGTTCGGCGTGCTCGCCGTCATGGTCCGGCCCTTCGCCTCCCTCCTCGCGCACGTTCCATACGTCACCGGCGAACGCCTGGATCGCTGCCGTCGGCAGCACGGCGCACAGTTCGGTGAGATGGGAACAGCCGGCGACGCCGGCGAGCAGCCGGTTCGCGTTGCGGCGGAAATTGCGGAAGAGATTGAGCCCGATGAGGGCCCGGTAGGCGGGAGGGGCGGATTGACAGTGACCGGGATAGGGAACCCACTCCGAAGACGCTTCGGCGTCGACGACATTGAGGTCACGATCGATAGTCACGCGCAGCCAGAGTTCGTGGATCGGCAGGCCTTGGGGCCGGATGCCCGACGCAAGCGCGACATCGCGCGGCTTGTGGTCGGTCAGGCAGGCTTCGATGTCCCACAAGCCGTCGCCGCGCTCGTAGGCTTCCGCTCGGATTGCGCGTCGATGTCGCAACTGACGGGGCACGGGCTCGGATAGCGGCATGCTGGAGGTTGAGGCCGAAGAGGAAAACCCGTGGATTTTAGCATATTGGGTATTTGAGGCATCCGGCCGCGACGGCGGGTATTCCCGCCTGTCCGGAAACGGTTGCATTGCAGCAAAATCGCGCGCAGCGCGCGTGACCGAACCGGTCAGTCGTCGATCGGGAAATCGTCGCCGACCTTCAGCAACTTCACGATGGTCGAGCTCGAGAAGCCGCGCGCTGCAAGGAAGCGCGCCTGCTTCGCGCGCTCGGCGGGCGTTTGCGGCAGTGCACCGAATTTCTTGCGCCAGACGGCCTGCGCGCGTGCCCACTCGGTCTCGCGCAATTGCGCATTCACTTCCTCGACGAGACTGTCGCCGACCGCATGACGCTTCAGCTCGCTGACGATGCGCGCGACGCCGACGCGCGATGCGCGGCGATGCACGAGACTCTCGGCAAAGCGCGCGTCGGACAGCCAGCCCTCCTTTTCCAGTGCATCGAGCACCGGCTCGACGGATTCGTCCTCACCGACGTACGGTGCGAGCTTGCGCGCGAGTTCGGCCCGGCTGTACTCGCGCCTAGACAAATAGCCGAGCGCGCGGCCCTTCAGCGAACGCGGCGGTTTCGACGACTTGCGCTCGGCGGCACCGGATGCGTCACCTGAAGCAGTGCCGGCGGAACCGCCGGACGCACGGCGCGTGCGACGCGGATGCTGGCTACTGCGGGTATACACATCTTCCTTGACCGACGCAGACGCATCGGCCGCGTGCTCGCCCGGAAAGCTGACACCGGACACGCGACGGCGCGACCGATCGTGCGCGTCGAACGATTCGTCGTGGTCGAACGGATCGACCGGCGCGGTCATCTCAAACGAAACGAGGGCATCCTCGGATGCCCTCGTCGCGGTGCGGGTCGCGGCACGACTGCCCGCGCTCCGCCGGTTGGCCCCCGAGGATTCGGCTTGCCGGCCGGAGCGACCCGCCGTATCGGGCGCGTCGCTCGGTTCCGGTTCGCCAGCCTGACCTCGGCGCCCGACCATCACTCTTCTTCGTCCATCGCCTCGGCTTCGTCGAGCCCTGCACCATCCGGCATGGCGGCAACGCCGAGCGATTCGCGAATGCGGTTTTCGATCTCGCGCGCGATTTCCGGATTCTCGCGCAGGAATTCACGCGCGTTGTCCTTGCCCTGGCCGATCTTCTCGCCGTTGTAGCTGTACCAGGCGCCTGCCTTGTCGACGATTTTCGCCTGCACGCCGAGATCGATGATCTCGCCCTGACGCGAAATGCCTTCGCCGTACAGGATGTCGAAGATCGCTTCGCGGAACGGCGGCGACACCTTGTTCTTGACGACCTTCACGCGGGTTTCGTTGCCGATCACCTCGTCGTTCTTCTTGATCGAACCGATGCGGCGAATATCCAGACGCACCGACGAGTAGAACTTGAGCGCGTTGCCGCCCGTCGTGGTTTCCGGGTTGCCGAACATCACGCCGATCTTCATCCGGATCTGGTTGATGAAGATCACGAGGCAGTTCGTGCGCTTGATCGTGCCCGTCAGCTTGCGCAGTGCCTGCGACATCAGGCGAGCCTGCAGGCCCGGCAGCGAATCGCCCATTTCGCCTTCGATTTCGGCCTTCGGCACGAGCGCCGCGACCGAGTCGATGACGATCATGTCGATCGAACCCGAGCGCACCAGCGCGTCGGTGATTTCGAGCGCCTGCTCGCCGGTGTCCGGCTGCGAGATCAGCAGCTCCGGCACGTTCACGCCGAGCTTCGCCGCATATTGAACGTCGAGCGCGTGCTCGGCGTCGATGAAGGCTGCCGTGCCGCCCAGCTTCTGCAGTTCGGCGATGACCTGCAGCGTGAGCGTGGTTTTACCGGACGATTCCGGACCGTAGATCTCGACCACGCGGCCGCGCGGCAGGCCGCCGACGCCGAGCGCGATATCGAGACCCAGCGAGCCCGTGGAGACGACCTGGATGTCTTCGGCCGCTTCGCCGTCGCCCATCCGCATGATCGATCCCTTGCCGAACTGCTTCTCGATCTGCGCGAGTGCGGCCGCCAGCGCCTTGCTCTTCTCGGCGGTCATCCCGGAGCCCTTCTTGCTATCTTCCATGAATCGTCCTTTGCTATGATGAGCAGCGTCTGTCAGAGGCGCGCCCGCTTTCAAGCGCTGCCCACGAATGCAGACACTGTATAAAAAAACAGTGTTTTATGCAAGCCCGCAATGCAGGCTGCGTTGTACACGGATAACTTCGGAGACAGCCGCGCCGGCGCGAACGCCCCGCCGGCCATCGGTCAGCAACATGCGAATTCTCATCGCCGAAGACGACAGCATACTCGCGGACGGCCTCACCCGGTCACTCCGCCAATCGGGCTATGCCGTCGACCACGTGAAGAGCGGCGTCGAGGCCGATACCGCGCTGTCGATGCAGTCCTTCGACCTGCTGATCCTCGATCTCGGGCTGCCCAAGATGTCCGGGCTCGACGTGCTGAAGCGCTTGCGCGCGCGCAATTCCAATCTCCCCGTGCTGATCCTGACCGCCGCCGACAGCGTCGACGAGCGCGTGAAGGGGCTCGACCTCGGTGCGGACGACTACATGGCCAAGCCGTTCGCGCTCAACGAGCTCGAGGCGCGCGTGCGCGCGCTGACCCGGCGCGGCGCGGGCGGCGGCCCGACCGTCGTGCGCCACGGCTCGCTCGCGTTCGACCAGGTCGGCCGCATCGCATATGCGAACGACCGCGTGCTCGATCTGTCCGCGCGCGAGCTCGGGCTGCTCGAAGTGCTGCTGCAGCGCATCGGCCGGCTCGTGTCGAAGGAGCAGCTCGTCGACCATCTGTGCGAATGGGGCGAGGAAGTCAGCAACAACGCGATCGAAGTGTACGTCCACCGGCTGCGCAAGAAGATCGAGCCGAGCGGCGTGCGGATTTCCACCGTGCGCGGCCTCGGCTACTGCCTCGAGAAAGTCGCGCCCGCGGCGCCGGCCGACTCGCCCGCGCCCCAGTCCGCGGCGGCCGGCACGCCGCTGCGCTGAGCCCGGCCGTCGCCGCGATGGCCACGCCGGCCCACTCCCGCCATCCGACCGGCGATCAACCGTCCGCCGCCGACGCCGCGCGCGACGCGCGCTACGAGAACCCGTTCGCGCCGCCCGACGAAACCGACACGCCCGAGGCCGCGCGGCCGCGCTCGCTGTTCGGCGAAATCCTCGACTGGATGCTCGCGCCGCTCCTGCTGCTGTGGCCGATGAGCATCGCCGTCACCTATCTCGTCGCGAAGACGATCGCGAACGGCCCGTTCGACCGCGCGCTCGAGACCAACGCGTACGTGCTCGCGCGGCAGATCCATCCGGTCAACGGCGTCGCCGAGCTGACGCTGCCGCAGCAGACGCGCGACTTCCTGCGCGCGGACAACGTCGACAGCGTGTACTTCCAGGTGCTCGGCACGCGCGGCGAGCTGGTCGCGGGCGAGGCCGACATGCCGCTGCCGCGCGACGAGGACCGCCCGCCGCCGGGCGTCGTCGTGTTCCGCGACGACCTGCTGCGCGGCAACGACGTGCGCGTCGCATATACGACCGTCGCGCTGCCCGAGTCGAACGGCACGCAGCCCGTGCTCGTGCAGGTCGGCGAGACGCTCGACAAGCGCAACGCGCTCGCGAACGACATCATCAAGGGCGTGATCCTGCCGCAGTTCGTGATCCTGCCGCTCGCGATCCTGCTCGTCTGGTTCGGGCTGTCGCGCGGGCTCGCGCCGCTCAACGCGTTGCAGGCGCACATCCGCGCACGGCGGCCCGACGACCTGTCGCCCGTCGAGGCGCAGCGCGCACCGCCCGAGATCGAGCCGCTCGTCACGTCGTTCAACGACCTGCTCGCGCGCCTCGAACAGAACATGGCGCTGCAGAAACGCTTCATCGCCGACGCCGCGCACCAGATGAAGACGCCGCTCGCGGGGCTGCGCACGCAGGCCGAATTCGCGTTGCGCCACCCCGTGCCGCCCGACGTGCAGCGTTCGCTCGAACAGATCGCGACGAGTTCCGAGCAGGCCGCGCGGCTCGTCACGCAACTGCTCGCGCTCGCGCGCGCCGAGAACCGCGCGAGCGGGCTGACGTTCGAGCCGGTCGAGATCGCCGCGCTTGCACGCCGCACGGTGCGCGACTGGGTGCAGGCCGCGCTCGCGAAGCGCATGGACCTCGGCTACGAAGGCCCGGAGGACGATGCGCCGCTCGAGGTCGACGGCAATCCCGTGATGCTGCGCGAGATGCTCGGCAACCTGGTCGACAACGCCATCCGCTACACGCCCGAAGGCGGCCGCATCACCGTGCGCGTGCGGGCCGAGCGTGCGGCGCGGCGCGTGCATCTCGAAGTCGAGGACACCGGGCCCGGCATCCCGGCAGCGGAACGCGACCGCGTGGTCGAACGTTTCTACCGGATCCTCGGCCGCGAAGGCGACGGCAGCGGCCTCGGACTCGCGATCGTGCGCGAGATCGCCGCCCAGCACGGCGGCACGCTGACGCTCGACGATCATGTATACCAAAGCGCACCGCGCCTCGCCGGCACGCTCGTGCGCATCAGCCTGCCGCTGTCGGACACCGCGCCGGATCAATCCTGATACGCGCGAGTCCTTACCACCCCGCGACCGCATCGAAACCGGCGCTTTACCACCCGATCGCGACACGATCGAAACGCGAAACGACCGATTCGGCGCGGGTTAACGCGCAGTCGTTTTGTGCCCGCGAGTCAGTGCGCCGTAAGTTTCCGTGCCAATAATCGTCGACAGGCCCGCCCACCCAAGGCGGCCGCATATCTATATCAAGGGACTTGGAGACGATTCATGGCAACGTTAGGCGAGCAAATTTCGCACTCGCCGATGACGGGCGAAGAGAAGAAGGTGATCTTCGCGTCGTCGCTCGGCACCGTGTTCGAGTGGTACGACTTTTATCTGGCCGGATCACTCGCGGCCTACATCAGCAAGAGCTTCTTCTCCGGGGTCAATCCGACCGCCGCATTCATCTTCACGCTGCTCGGCTTCGCGGCAGGCTTCGCCGTGCGTCCGTTCGGCGCGATCGTGTTCGGCCGGCTCGGCGACCTCGTCGGCCGCAAGCACACGTTCCTCGTGACGATCGTGATCATGGGCATCTCGACCTTCGTGGTCGGCTTCCTGCCCGGCTACACATCGATCGGTATCGCGGCGCCCGTGATCTTCATCGCGATGCGGCTGCTGCAGGGCCTCGCGCTCGGCGGCGAGTACGGCGGCGCGGCGACCTACGTCGCCGAACATGCGCCGGCGAACCGTCGCGGCTTCTATACGGCATGGATCCAGACGACCGCGACGCTCGGCCTGTTCCTGTCGCTGCTCGTGATCCTCGGCGTGCGCACGTTCATCGGCGAGGAAGCGTTCGGCAACTGGGGCTGGCGCGTGCCGTTCGTCGCGTCGATCCTGCTGCTCGCGGTGTCGGTGTGGATCCGGTTGCAGCTGAACGAATCGCCGGTGTTCCTGCGCATCAAGGCGGAAGGCAAGACGTCGAAGGCGCCGCTGACCGAAGCATTCGGCCAGTGGAAGAACCTGAAGATCGTGATCCTCGCGCTCGTCGGCCTGACCGCCGGCCAGGCCGTCGTGTGGTACACGGGCCAGTTCTACGCACTGTTCTTCCTCACGCAGACGCTGAAGGTCGACGGCGCCAGCGCGAACATCCTGATCGCGATCGCGCTCCTGATCGGCACGCCGTTCTTCCTGTTCTTCGGGTCGCTGTCGGACAAGATCGGCCGCAAGCCGATCATCCTCGCGGGCTGCCTGATCGCGGCGCTTACCTACTTCCCGCTGTTCAAGGCGCTCACGCACTACGCGAACCCGCAGCTCGAACTCGCGACGCAGAAGGCGCCGATCACGGTCCTCGCCGATCCGGCCACCTGCTCGTTCCAGTTCAACCCGGTGGGCACGTCGAAGTTCACGAGCTCCTGCGACATCGTGAAGAGTGCGCTCGCGAAGGCCGGTCTGAACTACGAGAACGTCGCGGCGCCGGCTGGCGCGACCGCGCAGATCAAGGTCGGCGATACGGTGATCCCTGCGTTCGACGGCAAGGCGGCCGATGCGAAGGCGCAGGGCGCGGCATTCGACAAGACGCTCGCGTCGACGCTGAAGGCGGCCGGCTACCCGGCGAAGGCCGACCCGTCGCAGCTCAACTGGCCGATGACGATCGTGATCCTGACGATCCTCGTGATCTACGTGACGATGGTCTACGGCCCGATCGCGGCGATGCTGGTCGAGATGTTCCCGACGCGTATCCGCTACACGTCGATGTCGCTGCCGTATCACATCGGCAACGGCTGGTTCGGCGGCTTCCTGCCGGCGACCGCGTTCGCGATCGTCGCGGCGAAGGGCGACATCTATTCGGGGCTCTGGTATCCGATCGTGATTGCGCTGGTCACGTTCGTGATCGGTCTGCTGTTCGTCAAGGACACGAAGAACTCGAACATCTACGCGCAGGATTGAGGCCGGATGGCGGGCAGCACCCCGCCCGCCACCGGTGCCGGCATCTTTTTTCAGGAAAGTGAAAAAAGGTGTTGACAGCCCGGCGGTACATCTACATAATTCAAGTCTTCGGCGAATTAGCTCAGTCGGTTAGAGCGACGGAATCATAATCCGCAGGTCCGGGGTTCGAGTCCCTGATTCGCCACCAAATGCGAAAAGCCGCTGTTCCGAAAGGATCAGCGGCTTTTTTCATTGCTTCATCCGGGCGGGCGCGGATTCGCGCACCGCCTTTGTCCGTCAGGCGTGCGCGTCCTGCGCGTTACGCCACCACCGCCCCGCGCTGCGCATCGGGCACCCCCGCCCGCACCTTCCCCCGCCAGTTCTCCCCGCCCTCCAGCGCCGGCGTCGACTCGAACAGCTCCGCGATCCAGTCCGCGAACACGCGCACCTTCTGCGACAAATGCCGGTTGTGCGGATACACGATCGAGATCGGCTTGGGCTTCGGATTGCAGTCGGGCAGCACCTCGACCAGCGAGCCGTCGCGCAGGTGCGGCAGCACCATGAACAGCGTCGGCTGGATCATCCCGAACCCTTCGAGCCCGCACGTCACGTACGCATCCGAATCGTTGACGGTGACACTGCCGTTCATCCGCACCTCGACCGGCTTGCCCTCGATCATGAACACCCAGGGAATCGCCCGTGCACCGTGGCTCGCGCGGAAATTCACCGCATGATGATCGGCCAGGTCGGCGATCTCCTGGGGCTCGCCGTGGCGCGCGAGATAGTCGGGCGACGCGCAGGTCACGCGCTTGAGCATCCCGATCCGCCGCGCGACCATCGACGAATCCTCGAGCGGCCCGACCCGGATCATGCAGTCGATGCCCTCCTCGACCGGATCCACGTAACGGTCCGACAAGCCGAGATCGAGCGTGATGTCCGGATAGCGCTGCCGGAAGATCGACAGCGCCGGCAACACGACGCGCCGCCCGAGCGAACTCGGCATATGGACGCGCAGCACGCCGCTCGGCTTGCGGTTGCCGGTCTGGAAACTCGCGTCGGCTTCCGCGATCTCCGAGATGATCTTCATGCAATGCTCGTAATACGCGGCGCCCTCCGGCGTCAGCGACAGCCGGCGCGTCGTCCGGTGCATCAGACGCACGCCGAGCAGCGCCTCGAGATTCTGGATGATGGTCGTCACCGACGCGCGCGGCATCGCGAGCGTGTCGGCCGCGCGCGTGAAGCTGTTCGCGTCGACCACGCGGGTGAAAACTTCCATTGCCTGAATGCGGTCCATGCTGCGCCCCCTTCGAATCGCCAACGGAACAGAATAGAGCGCGCAACCCGCGCGGCACAAGCCCCCGCCTATTGTTTTCCACTTCTGAATAGTCGCAGCATTTCGGACTGGAAAGTGACCCGGATCCGTGCAGTTCCAGACGCGACGGCTCCATCCCCGGTCGCCATGCGCGACGCGCTCACCGCTCACCGGCACGTTACCGCACGAACCGTTCGCGATAGCCCTGCGGCGACACGCCGAGCACGCGAACGAAACTGCGCCGCAGCGTCTCTTCCGAGCCGAAACCGCACCGCGTGGCGATCCGCTTGACGGGCCACGCGGTTTCGCCGAGCAGACGCTGCGCGGCCTCGACGCGAATCTGCTCGACCGCGCGCGCGGGCGTGCGGCCGGTACCCGCGCGGTAGTGACGCACGAAGCTGCGCTCGCTCATGCTGACGCGCTCGGCAAGCGCCGGCACCGACAGGTCGGCCGTCAGGTGCTCTGCGATCCACGCATGGAGTTCGCCGAAGCGGTCGTCGGTACGTTGCATCGACAACATCGCGCTGAACTGCGCCTGCCCGCCCGGCCGCTTCAGGAACACGACGAGCTCGCGCGCGGCGTCGAGCGCGATCGCGCGCCCGAGATCCTCCTCGACCAGCGCGAGCGCGAGGTCGATGCCGGCCGTCACGCCGGCCGACGTCCACAGCGCGCCTTCGCGGATGAAGATCGGATCGGGCTCGACGCGAACGTTCGGATAGCGCGCCGCGAATTCGTCGCAGCGCGCCCAGTGCGTGACCGCGCGCCGCCCGTCGAGCAGGCCCGCCTCGGCGAGCAGGAACGCGCCGGTGCAGACCGATGCGACACGTCTCGCGCGCTGCGCCTGCTGCCGGACCCAGCGCACCGTCCGCGCGTCCCGCGAAGCGGCGTGCACGCCCTTGCCGCCGGCCACGATCACCGTATCGGGCCGCCCGGCCGAGCGCAGCGAATCGGCCATCACCACGAGGCCCGAGGACGTCTCGATCGGCCCCGCCTCCGCGGCGACGACACGCGGCGCATACGGCACGGGCTGCCCGCGCTCCTGCGCGAGTTCGTTGACGGATGCGAACACCTGCAGCGGCCCGGTCACGTCGAGCAACTGCGCACGGGGGAACGCGAGGACGATGATCGAGCGCGGAGCGGCAGGCATGGCGATTGGCTGAAAACGTGGGTGATATGGCAATTTCGCCAAACACTACGCGCCTAGAATCGATCTGTCCATCGTGCGCCGGCCGTGGCGCATCCCCTTCCCTTCGGAGCGTTCGCATGACCCTGCATATCGGCCTTCTCGTGTTTCCCGGCGTCCAGCAACTCGATCTCACCGGCCCGCACGACGTGCTCGCGTCGTTGCCCGACGCGACCGTCCATCTGATCTGGAAATCGCGCGACACCGTCACGTCGAGCAGCGGCCTCGCGCTCGCGCCGACCTGCACGTTCGGCGATTGCCCGCCGCTCGACGTGATCTGCGTGCCCGGCGGGATCGGCATCAACGACCTGCTGCTCGATGCCGAAACGATCGCGTTCGTGCAGCAGCGCGCGGCGGCCGCGCGCTACGTGACGTCGGTCTGCACGGGGGCGCTGCTGCTCGGCGTGGCCGGCCTGCTGCGCGGCCGCCGCGCGACGACGCACTGGGCATTTCATTCGCTGCTCGCCCCGCTGGGTGCGGTGCCCGTGCGCGAGCGCGTGGTGCGCGACGGCAACCTGATCACCGGCGGCGGCGTGACGGCCGGCATCGACTTCGCGTTGACGATCGCCGCCGAACTCGTCGGCGACGAAGAGGCGCAGTCGATCCAGCTGGCGCTCGAATACGCGCCCGCGCCGCCGTTCGATGCGGGCTCGCCGGATACGGCACCGGCGTCGGTGCTGAAGCGCGTGACCGAGCGCTCGGCGGCAGGGCTGGAGAAGCGCAGGCAGACGATCGACGCGGCGTTGCGCGCGATGTCCCGCTGAAGACAAGCACACGAAAACCGAAGGGCGGGCGGGCCGCACAGTCACGCAGCCTGCCCGACTCCGCAGCATTCGCATTGACGGACCGGACCTATCGATGAACATCATCCGCAGCACCGCATTCACCGCGCAACGCCCGTGGGGGGCGCTGGACATCGCGAACCTGAACGGCATCACGGTCCGCCTGCACTGGACCGATCGGCCATACCGTTGGCATGTGAATGACGGCGAGGAGGTTTTCGCGGTGCTCGACGGCCGTGTCGAGATGCGTTACCGCGCAGCAGGTGTCGAGCACGCGACGGTGCTCGAGACGGGAGACGTATTCCACGCGACGATCGGCACCGAACACGTCGCGCACCCGCTCGGCGAGGCGCGCATTCTCGTGATCGAAACCGAGGGCAGCGTCTGACGACGGGCCTCAGCCCGAGATGGTGCCCGTCCCCTGCGACGGGATCAGTTTCGGCTGCGGCGTGCACAGGCACTGGCACAGGTCGTGTTCGAGCGCGACGACCTTGCCCATCACGGTCATCGTCCGTTCGCCGCCGTCGGACACGATCACGCCCTGGGTCTTGCATGCGGCGCAGAACACCGGCGCGCCGAGATAGGCGAGTTCGCGGCCGTCGAACGACGAATTGGCGATTCCGTCGAGCACGACACCGCCATGGTCGGTCGTGTCGCCCTTCAGGATGAATTTGCGGCTCATGCTTCGGCTCTCCCTCGGATACGCCGCGCAACGCGGCGTCGGGCCGCGCGCGGGCAGTCGGTATCCGCCCGTCGGTCGCGGGCGTTTCGCGAGGATATCACCGCGCGGCCGATCGTCGAATGCACGTCGTTCAGCGCGGCGTTCGCGCTGTCGTTGTACACCGACACCATGTCATGCACGCCGAAGCGCTTCACGGACGTCGACCGGATACGCGAGCGGATGGCCACGATCGCGTGCGGCACCTGATCCACTGCTTCGTCGAAGGCCGGGCTCCCGCACCATCCCGCGAAGCGGTTATGGCGATGGCGACGCACTCAAACGACCAGCGCGACGCAAAGCGCGGCGCCGCACAGATACGTGCCGAACGCGCCGATGAAACGCAGGGGATTCGGCCTGCCCATCGTCGGCCACACAAGCAGTCCGATCACGAGCAGACAGCGGCTCGCCGTTGTCGCGACGATCAACGAGACGATCGCGCGCGACGGGTCGTGTGCGCCGAAATAGAGAAACAGCACCGCGAGAAACGGTGCGTATTCGGCCGTATTGCCGTGCGCGCGCACGACCTTGTGCAATCCGTCGGTCGGATCGGACGCACACCCGGAACCGGTAGCGTGCCGGAAGCGCGCAACCGACACGGTCAGGCCGAGCCCGAACAACAGCAACCCCAGGATCGTCGTGCAAACGAGCGCGACGGGATGGATCGACATGGGACCCTCGGTGAAAGCGGACATGCGCCGCACATCCGGCGATCGTACCCGCGGCACGTACACCCCGGCTATTGCGGAAACCCGTAGCGCCTTCATGAAACGCCCATGGATCCGGACGGGATCGGACCCGATTTGCGACGAGACGGCAACGCACAAGGCCGGTGCGTGAGCGCCCGGCGCGGCCACCCGTCGTCGTCCCCGGCGCGCAAGCGGCACGCGCAAACGTTACTCCACGGCGTCACGCACCACCTCGATGCAACGCCGATTGCCGCATGACACAGGCATGTGCGTTGCGTGGGCGCATCTCGGTAGTGAACCGCCCTTGGCAGCCGGCTGCGGAGGACTACACTAATCCTTAATGAGGTGCGGCCCGAGCCTGCGCCTTCAGGGAGACGCCGCCATGAATCGGCCGCTGAATCGCATCCTGCCGCGCGTGACCGGTAGTGCCTCGGTCTGGACGTGGATCAAGTGGTCCTTGCTGGCCGCGTTGGTGATCGCAATCGCGATCGTCGCGCGGCTCGTGATGACGGAGATCGCGACGTCGCGCCTGCAGGCGCACTACCTGTCCGAGCTCACCCGCGACGTCGGCTACACCGTCGAGGCCGGCGCAAGCGACCACATCCGTTTCCCCGCCAACGGGCCGTACGACCAGCGCCTCGGCTACTCGATGATTCCCGCGTTCCAGCAGCATCTGCTCGCGCGCGGTTTCGTCGTCGGCAAGCAGGCGCGCGATTCGGACCGGATGCTGTCGCTCGCCGATCACGGCCTGTTCCTGCCTTACGAAGAGAAAGACCAGGCCGGGCTGATGCTGTTCGACTCGACCGGCTCGCCGCTGTTCGCGACCGTGTTCCCGCAGCGCGTCTACGCCGACTTCGACACCGTGCCGCGCGTGATCGCGGATTCGCTGCTGTTCATCGAGGATCGCTACCTGCTCGACGCGAACCAGCCGAACCGCAACCCGGCGATCGACTGGGGGCGCTTCAGCCGCGCGCTCGCCGACCAGGCGATGCACGTCGTCAACCATCACCAGGCGCGTCCGGGCGGCAGCACGCTCGCGACGCAGATCGAGAAGTTCCGTCATTCGCCCGACGGCCGTACCGCGACGCCGCCGGAGAAGCTGAGGCAGATCGCGTCCGCGTCGGTCCTCGCGTATCTGAACGGCCCGCAGACGATGCTCGCGCGGCGCGCGATCCTGGTGCGCTACCTGAACTCGGTGCCGCTCGCCGCGCGGCCGCACGTGGGTGAAATCACCGGCATCGGCGACGGTCTCGCCGCGTGGTACGGCCGCGACTTCAACGACGTGAACCGGATCCTGTCCGCGCCGACGACCGGCGACAACGTCGACGAACAGGGCAAGACGTTCCGCGAAGTGCTGTCGCTGATCATCGCCCAGCGCGCGCCGTCGTACTTCCTGAATCGCGGCTACCCGGCGCTGCAGAAACTGACCGACAGCTACCTGCGGCTCCTGTCGAACGGCGGCGTGATCTCGCCCGCGCTGCGCGATGCGGCGCTCGCCGCGCAGATCGTGCGCAGCGCGCCGCCGGCCGCCGCGCACGTGCAGTCGTACGTGTCGCGCAAGGCCGTGTCGTCCGCGCGTGCGTCGCTGCTGTCGGCACTCGGAATCAGCGACCTGTACCAGCTCGACCAGCTCGACCTCGAAGCAACCAGCACGCTCGACAACGGCGTGCAGCAGGCGGTCGCAGAACGGCTCGCGCGGGCGTCGACCCGCGACGGCGCGCAGGCCGCCGGCCTGTACGGCTTCGAGATGCTCGCGCCGAAGGACGACCCTTCGCACCTCACGTACAGCTTCACGCTGTACGAGCACCGCAACGGCGCGAACATGCTGCGCGTGCAGACCGACAGCGTGAATCAGCCGTTCGACGTGAACCGCGGCGGCCGCATCAACCTCGGCTCGACCGCGAAGCTGCGCACGCTGATCACCTACCTGCAGATCGTCTCCGACCTGCACGCGCGCTACGGCAACCTGTCGAACGCGCAACTCGCGAAGGTGAAGCCCGACCCGATCGACGGGCTGTCGCGCTGGGCGCTCGATTACCTGTCGCATACGCGCGATCGCTCGCTGCAGGCGATGCTCGACGCGGCGGTCGAACGCAAGTACTCGGCGAGCCCCGACGTGTTCTACACGGGCGGCGGCGCGCAGGTGTTCTCGAACTTCGAGAAGTCGGACAACGGCCGCATCCTGACGCTGCATGCGGCGTTCGAGCACTCGGTCAACCTCGTGTTCGTGCGGCTGATGCGCGACATCGTCCATTACGAGATGCTGCAGGCGGCCGGCCCGTCATCGTCATGGCTCGGCGATCCGGCGCAGCGCAAGCATTACCTCGAGCAGTTCGTCGACGGCGAAAGCAAGGTCTACGTGAAGCGCTACTACACGCGCTATGCGGGCAAGGCGCCCGACGACGCGCTCGCGCTGATGCTGCAGGACGTGCGCAAGTCGCCGCCGAAGATCGCGACGGTGCTGCGCAGCGTCGCGCCGAACGAATCGCTCGCCTGGTTCAGCGCGCGGATGCGCGCGCAGCTGAAGGGCACGCCGGCCGCGACGCTGTCGGACGACGATCTCGCCGCGCTCTACGCGAAGTACGCGATCGACCGGTTCAACCTCAACGATCGCGGCTATATCGCGAGCGTCCACCCGCTCGCGCTGTGGACGCTCAACTATCTGCGCGCCCACCCTAACGCGCCGCTCGGCGACGTTCAGCGCGATAGCCGCGATGCGCGCTTCTACACGTACTCGTGGCTGTACAAGACGCGCTACCACGCGACCCAGGACCGGCGCATTCGCCACATGGTCGAGCTGCGCGCGTACGGGGAGATCACGAAAGCGTGGCGTGCACTCGGCTACCCGTTCGCGGAAGTCACGCCGTCATATGCGGCCGCGATCGGCGCATCGGGCGACCAGCCCGACGCGCTCGCGAAACTGATCGGCCTGATCGCGAACGGCGGCCAGAAGGCGCCGACCGAGACGATCACGCGCCTCGACTTCGCGAAGGGCACGCCGTACGAAACGCGCTTCGTGCGCGCGGCCGCGCAGCCGCGGCCGATGCTGTCGCCGGAGATCGTCAACGTGGCGCGCACGCTGCTGCGCGACGTCGTGCTCAACGGCACCGCGCGGCGTCTCGCGGGCGGCTTCACGCTGCCCGACGGCAAGACGCTCGAGGTGTACGGCAAGACCGGGACGGGCGATCAGCGCTTCAACGTCTACGCGCGCGGCGCGCGGCTGATCGAGTCGCGCAAGGTCAACCGCAGCGGCACGTTCGTGTTCGTGCTCGGCGACCGCTTCTTCGGCGTGCTGACGGCGACCGCGCACGAGCCGTATGCGGCACGCTATGACTTCACGAGCGCGATGGCCGTGCAGTTGCTGAAGTCGATGGCGCCGGCACTCGCGCCGCTGATCGAGCGTCCTGTCACGGCCGGCACGGGCACGGCGGGCCCGGCGCCGCAGGCGGAAACGCCGGCACCCGAGGCCGCGCCGGTCGAGCCGTCCTGACGGCGGGCCCATGCGCTCACGCGAGACGCGCCGCTCAGTGCGAGCGGCCGTCGTAGTGCGTGACCGGCAGCGCGTCGATATCGACATCCTCGAGGCATCGCACGTTGATCGCGGCAATCGCGGTGCCGTCCGGATGGGTCCCCTCGCCGAACGCATGAATCCCGCAGCGCTTGCAGAAGCGATGGCGGATCACGTGCTTGTTGAATGTATAGGTCGCGAGATGTTCTTCGGGCGTGAGGAGCTTCATTTGATCGCGCGGCACGAACCACATCAGCGCGCCCTTGCGCCGGCAGATCGAGCAGTTGCAGGCCAGCACGCCCTGCAGGTCGCCTTCCACCTCGAACTTCACGTCGCCGCAGTGACAGCTTCCACGATAAAGCATGGGTGTCTCCCGGGGCGGCCCGTGCGCGACGACGGCATCCCGGCGGGACGCCGTTGGCCGGGCCGGTTCAAGCGAGTACAGTAGCGCGCACCCGCGTCGCGCGCAATGTGCGGCGACGCTCGTCCCGACCCGCTCCGACCCACGAGGAAAACCGCCATGCTCGAACTGCGCCCCGGCTGCGAATGCTGCGACAAGGACCTGCCGCCCGATTCGCCGGACGCACGCATTTGCACCTTCGAATGCACGTTCTGCGCGACCTGCGCGGACGACGTGCTGAAGGGCCGCTGCCCGAACTGCGGCGGCGACCTGGTGGTGCGGCCGCGCCGTCCGGCGAGCCTGCTCGCGAAATATCCGGCGTCGACGCAACGCGTGCTGAAGCCGGGCGGCTGCGCGAACCACTGACGGCCCGCACCGCCCTTCCCGTCATGACATCTCGATCCGCGCGCGCGTCACCGCGAGCAGCGACGCCATCGCGCGGCGCGCGCCGTCCTCGTCGCGCACGCGAATCGCGTCGCTGACGGCCGTGTGCTCGGCGAGCGACGCATTGAACACATGCGCCCGGCGCGCGTTCAGATGCAGCTGCGCCTCGAGCGTGCGATCGATCAGCGCGCCGAGCGGCACCAGCAGCTCGTTGCCGCCGGCCTCCAGCACGCTCAGGTGAAAGCGCAGGTCGGCGCGCACCCATTCGTCGATGTTGCGCGCGGCGGCCATCGCGCGTACCGCGTCCTCGATCGCGTCGAAGGCGTCCGGCCCGTGTGCGCGCGCGGCCAGCGCGGCCGCATGCGGCTCGATCATCTCGCGCATCTCCTGCAGCTTCAGCGCGAACGCGAGCGGCGGCGCGACGCGCGCGTACCAGTCGAGCAGGTCTGCGTCGAGCAGGTTCCATGCGCGGCGCGGCCGCACGCGCGTGCCGACCTTCGGCCGCGATTCGACCAACCCCTTCGACGTCAGCGTGCGCAGCGCCTCGCGCAGCACCGTGCGGCTCACGCCGAACATCTCCATCAGGTCCGGCTCCCGCGGCAGCAGCGATTCGGGCGGATAGTCGCCGCGCAGGATCGCCGTCGCCAGCCGGAAGGCCGTCTGTCCATGCAGGTCGCGTTGAATGATCGTTCTCCGGTGATGGGCAACGCCGCGGCTGCCCACTATCTGCACAATAGTGCTATTAATACTATTTTTTATCGGGCTACGCTAGGATAACCGTCACGCATTCGACCGGCGCCGCATCGGCATGTCCGCGCCGGTCACCCCTGGAGACTCGCGACATGAAAATCACCCGCCTCGAAACCTTCGTCGTCCCGCCGCGCTGGCTGTTCCTCAAGATCGAAACCGACGAAGGGATCATCGGCTGGGGCGAACCGGTCGTCGAGGGCCGCGCGCACACGGTCGAAGCGGCCGTGCACGAACTTGCCGACTACCTCATCGGCAAGGATCCGCTGCTGATCGAGGATCATTGGCAGGTGATGTATCGCGCCGGCTTCTACCGCGGCGGCCCGATCACGATGAGCGCGATCGCGGGTGTCGACCAGGCGTTGTGGGACATCAAGGGCAAGCATCACGGCGTGCCCGTGCACGCGCTGCTCGGCGGCCAGGTGCGCGACCGCATCAAGGTGTATTCGTGGATCGGCGGCGACCGGCCGAGCGACGTCGCGAACAACGCGCGCGCAGTGGTCGAGCGCGGCTTCAAGGCCGTGAAGATGAACGGCTCCGAGGAGCTGCAAATCGTCGACACCTACGACAAGGTCGAGCAGGTGATCGCGAACGTCGCGGCGGTGCGCGACGCGGTCGGCCCGCACGTCGGGATCGGCGTCGATTTCCACGGCCGCGTGCACAAGCCGATGGCGAAGGTGCTCGCGAAGGAGCTCGATCCGTACAAGCTGATGTTCATCGAGGAGCCGGTGCTGTCGGAGAACGCAGAGGCGCTGCGCGACATCGTCAACCAGACCAACACGCCGATCGCGCTCGGCGAGCGGCTCTACTCGCGCTGGGACTTCAAGCACATCCTCGCGGGCGGTTACGTCGACATCATCCAGCCCGATGCGTCGCACGCGGGCGGCATCACCGAGTGCCGCAAGATCGCGACGCTCGCGGAAAGCTACGACGTCGCGCTCGCGCTGCACTGCCCGCTCGGCCCGATCGCGCTGGCCGCCTGCCTGCAGCTCGATGCGGTGAGCTACAACGCGTTCATCCAGGAACAGAGCCTCGGCATTCACTACAACCAGGGCAACGACCTGCTCGACTACCTGCGCAATCCCGAGGTATTCCGCTACGAAGACGGCTTCGTCGCGATCCCGCAGGGCCCGGGGCTCGGCATCGACGTCAACGAGGAGAAGGTGCGCGAGATGGCGAAGACGGGGCATCGCTGGCGCAACCCTGTGTGGCGTCACGCGGACGGCAGCGTCGCCGAGTGGTGATGAGCGAGTGAGATGAAGCGCGTTGCGCGGCGCGCATGCCGTGCAACGGTTTCGCGACGGCCGCCCGACAGGCGGCCGTTTGTGCATCTGCAGCATGCGACGCGCGCGGGCACCCGGCACCGCACCGCCCCGGCCGTCAGCCGAGCGCCGCGAACCCCGGCACGGTAAACGACAGCACGGCGGCCGCGACGAACACACCGATCATCGTCAGCGCCTCGAGATGCAGGATGTTGCGGAACGTGTGCGCGTCTTCGGTCGACGCGGTACGGCGCAGGCGCGGCAGCGCGGAGAAGCGGTTCAACCCGCCGAGCACGAGCGCGAGCGCGACGAGCAGCAGCTTGAGCAGCAGCACGTGTCCCCACGTGCTGCCGTCGAGCGGCGCGAACGAGCCGCCGAGCCCGCGCAGCGCATTGAGCACGCCCGTGCCCAGCACGAACACGACCGCGATCGTCGACGTACGTGACAGCCGCTGGCCGATCCGGATCAGCGCGCCACGCGCGACCGACGACCCGAGCACCGGCAGCACAGCGAGCCCGCCCGCGAGCACGAGGCCGCCCCACACCGCGGTGGCGAGCAAGTGCAGCGTCTGCACGCCGACCGCCGCGGACAGCGGGCCGGTGTCGGCCGCATGGCCGAGCGACGCCTTGCCGGCCGCGACCACGATCACCGCGAGCCACAGCACCGCGTGCGCGACCGGGCCCTCCGGCTTTGCCAGCGCGACGATCGCGAGCACGACGGCGCCGGCGAACGCGACGCTCCATGCGAAGCCCGTGTGCGTCTGCGAGAGCATGACGGGAATCGCGGCGAACGCGCCGCCGAGCCCCGCGCCGCTCATCGACGCGGCTTCGTACACGAGCCAGCCGAGATCGGCGAGCACGAGCGCCAGCGCCGCCGCGACCAGCGAATGTTGCGCGCGCAGCCATGCGGGATGCGACGGCGCGACGACCGGTCGCGCGCCGTCCTTGCCGAGCCACGCCTTGAGCAGCGCCGAGCCGACGGCCATCGCGAACGTCGCGTCCATCAATGCCGCCAGCGCGACCTGTCCGATCCACAAGCTGTCGATCCTCATCGCGCGCGCCCTCCCGGGAACGGCCGGCCCGCAACGCGGCGGCAAATGGAACGACAGCGGGAAGACGGCAACGGCACGGTAGGGAACGTCATCGATGAATCCGGAAACGGGAGAAATGACTGGGTCTGCGGCGGAGGCGGCGCCGCGCGACCCGCGAGTGTACGGTCTTCGATGGTCAAAGCGCACGCCGGTTCACACAACCCGTGCACGAAGCGCGTCAAATTGTCGCAAGTCGCAAACAGGCAGGAACCGATGTCCTTTTGCCAAATAGCCGTCATTACCCATCGATGATAGAATGCCGCGTCGCAGCAGCCCGGCTGTCCTGCCGTCCATGCGCCGAGCCGATCGTAGCCCGGACAGGTCCCCGACGAATAAACATGGAGTCTCGTGTGTCTTCAAGACGCCTCTTCCGTCCGTTGCTTGCCGTTCTCCTGATCGGTGGCGCGGGCCTTACGAGCGCTGCTCAAGCGCAGACCAAGCCCACGGAGCAAGCGCACGCCCAGCAGGCGCCGCTCAAGGCACCCGATACGATGGCCGAGCGTGTGCGCGGCTGTACCGCATGCCATGGCGTTCACGGCCAGGGTACGGACAACGACTATTTCCCGCGGCTTGCCGGCAAGCCGGCGGAGTACCTGTACAACCAGCTCGTCAACTTCCGTGATGGCCGGCGCAAGTACCCGCCGATGAACTATCTGCTGACGTACCTGAACGACGATTACCTGAAAGAGATCGCCGAGCACTTCTCGGCCGAGCGTCCGCCGTACCCGACGCCGGCCAAGCCGACGCTGCCGGCCGCCACGCTCGCGCGCGGCAAGCAGCTCGTCACGCAAGGCGATCCGTCGCGCAAGCTGCCGGCCTGCGTGGCCTGCCACGGCGCGGGGCTGACCGGCATGCAGCCGGCGATCCCGGGCCTCGTCGGCCTGCACGCCGATTACCTGAGTGCACAGCTCGGCGCATGGCGCTCGGGCAACCGCCACGCGAAGGCACCGGATTGCATGCACGAGATCGCGTCGAAGCTGTCGGACGAAGACGTGACGGCCGTGACCGCGTGGCTCGCCGCGCAACCGGCGCCCGCCAACCCCGTGCCGGCACCGGCGCGTTCGATGAAGACTCCGCTCGCCTGCGGCAGCGAACCGCAATAAGGCAAGGGAGACAGACACAATGAAACGCAAGTCCCTGTTTGCACTCTCGGCCGTCGCGATCGTCGCGGCTGCCGCCCTCGTGCCGGTCCTCTGGCCGGGCAACGACACGCTGCACGGCAACGCTGCCGTCGCGGCCACGCCGGCCGACCAGGCCGCGCTGATCAAGAAGGGCGAATACCTCGCGCGCGTCGGCGACTGTATCGCGTGCCACACCGTGCGCGGCGGCAAGTCGTTCGCGGGCGGCCTGCCGATGGCGACGCCGTTCGGCACGATGTACACGCCGAACATCACGCCGGACGACAAGGACGGTATCGGCAAGTGGACGTCGGACGACTTCTACCGCGCGATGCACACCGGCCGTTCGAAGGACGGCAGCCTGCTCTACCCGGGCTTCCCGTTCGCGAGCTACACGAAGGTCACGCGCGCCGACTCGGACGCGATCTACGCGTACCTGCGTTCGGTCCCGCCCGTCTCGGTGCCGAGCCGTCCTCACGAACTGAAGTTCCCGTTCAACAACCGCAACCTGCTGATCGGCTGGCGCACGCTGTTCTTCAAGGAAGGCGAATACAAGCCGGATCCGACCAAGTCGGTCGAGTGGAACCGTGGCGCGTACCTCGTCGAAGGCCTCGGCCACTGCTCGATGTGCCACACGTCGATCAACATGATGGGCGGCCCGGTGAGCTCGGCGGCCTTCGCGGGCGGCCTGATCCCGCTGCAGAACTGGTATGCGCCGTCGCTGACGAACGACAAGGAACTCGGCCTCGGCGACTGGCACGTGCAGGAACTGTCGGACCTGCTGCAGGCCGGCGTGTCGAACAAGGGCGCGGTGTTCGGCCCGATGGCCGACGTCGTGCACAACAGCCTGCAGTACATGAGCGACGAAGATACGCGCGCGATGTCGACGTACCTGAAGTCGATCCCGCAGAAGGCTGAAGCGCCGAAGAACATGCAGTACGAGCCGTCGAAGCAATTCGGCAACGCGCTGTTCGACCAGGGCAAGAAGATCTACGCGGACAACTGCGCGACCTGCCACGCCGAAACCGGCGCGGGCAAGCCGCCGGCGTATCCGCCGCTCGCGGGCAACCATTCGATCGTGATGGAATCGGCGGTCAACCCGATCCGCATGGTGCTGAATGGCGGTTATCCGCCGAGCACGTTCAAGAATCCGCGTCCGTACGGGATGCCGCCGTTCGCGCAGTCGCTGTCGAACCAGGAAGTCGCGGCGGTCGTCACGTATATCCGGATGTCGTGGGGCAACAACGGTACGCCGATCTCGCCGCAACAGGTGAGCGACCTGCGTTCCGCGCCGCTTGACTAAATAACGCGCGACACACACGGGGGCGCGGCTGCGGGAAACCGCAGCCGCGCCCCTTTGCTTTTTGCGACGCCGTTCCCCGCGCGGGCCGCGCGAGGCGTCGCCGATCATAAAACTCAAGAGTGGTATCTATGTCTTTCGAATCTCTCGGCTTGGCCGAACCGCTCGTCAAGGCGGTCAACGAGCTCGGCTACACGTCGCCGACTCCCATCCAGCAGCAGGCGATCCCGGCCGTCCTGGGCGGCGGCGACCTGCTCGCCGGCGCACAGACCGGCACCGGCAAGACCGCCGGCTTCACGCTGCCGATCCTGCAGCGCCTGCACACGTTCTATGCCGAGCATCGCGGCGCGAAGCGCGCGGTGCGCGCGCTGATCCTCACGCCGACGCGCGAACTCGCCGCCCAGGTCGAGGAAAGCGTGCGTGCGTACAGCAAATACCTGAAGCTGCGCTCGACCGTGATGTTCGGCGGCGTCAGCATCAATCCGCAGATCGATGCGCTCAAGCGCGGCGTCGACATCGTCGTCGCGACGCCGGGGCGTCTGCTCGACCACATGCAGCAGAAGACGATCGATCTGTCGGATCTCGACATCCTCGTGCTCGACGAAGCCGACCGGATGCTCGACATGGGCTTCATCCACGACATCAAGCGCGTGCTCGCGAAGCTGCCGCCGCAGCGCCAGAACCTGCTGTTCTCGGCCACCTTCTCCGACGAGATCAAGTCGCTCGCCGACAGCCTGCTCGATTCGCCGGCGCTGATCGAGGTCGCACGCCGCAATACCACCGCCGAGAGCGTCGCGCAGAAGATCCACCCGGTCGACCGCGATCGCAAGCGCGAGCTGCTCACGCATCTGATCCGCGAACACAACTGGTTCCAGGTGCTCGTGTTCACGCGCACCAAGCATGGTGCGAACCGGCTCGCGGAACAGCTGACGAAGGACGGCATCAGCGCGATGGCGATCCACGGCAACAAGAGCCAGTCGGCTCGCACGCGCGCGCTCGCGGAATTCAAGAACAGCACGCTGCAGGTGCTGGTCGCGACCGACATCGCCGCACGCGGGATCGACATCGACCAGCTGCCGCACGTCGTCAACTTCGACCTGCCGAACGTGCCGGAGGATTACGTGCACCGGATCGGCCGCACGGGCCGCGCGGGCGCAACGGGCGAAGCCGTGTCGCTCGTGTGCGTCGACGAGAAGCAGTTGCTGCGCGACATCGAGCGGCTGATCAAGCGCGAGATTCCGCAGGAGGTGATCGCGGGCTTCGAACCCGATCCGAACGCGAAGCCGGAGCCGATCCAGCAACGCCGTGGGCAGCAGCCGCGCGGCGGCAACGGCGGCAACGGCGGTGGCGGCGGCAATCGCCAGCCGCGTGCCGGCGGCTCCGGCCAGCCGGCCGCGAAGCGCGACGGCACTGCGCAGCCGAAGGCCGCGAAGGCGGCCAAGCCGCGCACGGCCGGCGGCGCGAGCGGTAACGCCGGCGGCAGTCGCCCGTCAGGCGGCAACGGCGCACGTCCGGCGAACGGCAACGCCGCGCACTCGAACCGCAACCGTTCGTCGCGCAGCGGCCAGCGCGGTCACTGAAGCCGCGCGGCCGCGCGCCGCAGGTGCTCGACCTGGCGCTGCCAGCGCGCGAGCACCTCGGCGCGCGCCTGCCCTTCCAGCGCGAACGTGACGCCCGTCGCGAGACGCGCATAGCCGACCCGCTGCGCATCGCCATGCGCGATCGTCGCGGCGAACCCGGCCAGTCCGCCGAAGTCCCCTTCGAGCGGCTCGATCCTCAGTTGTGCCTGAAAGAATGCGCCGTCCGCGACGAGCGTCAACGCGGCCGCGCGCCGTTGCGCCAGCGCGCGCGCCGCGCGCGATTGCGGCCATAGCGCAAGCAGCAGCGTGTGCGCGTCGCGTGCATGAATCTCGCCGACGCTGAGCAGCGTCGTGCGCAACTGGCCATCGTCGGTCGCGACGATCAGCGATGCGGCGAAGTCGGCATGGCGTTCGAGCACGGTGCCGTCGAACAGCGAAACGACGGCCGGCGGCCACGCGTCGAACGTCCATTGTTCGAGCGCGTGGCGATGGGTATCGGTCATGATGGCGGCCCCGGTGAAAAGCAGACGATGATGCCGAAGCATACGCGCGCCGCCGGACCGCGCGGTGACGATCAGCGCATGAACACGTGCCGCGTGATCTTCGTCAGCGGATAGTGGACACTCGGCTGGATCTTCGCGGGCAGGTCGAGCGGCTTGAGCAGCATCTTCACGCACATGTCGGCCGACAGGTTGCGTCGCACGAGCGAGCTGATGCGCGCGACGCGTTCGCGGTTGTACTGGTTGTCGCCGATGCGATCCGGGTAGCGGATCGCGAACACGTGGCGCAGCGCGATCTCCGAATCCTCGTTCTTGATTTCCAGCACGCGGCGCGTCAGCGCGCCGAGCACCGCGAGCCGGCCGTTGCCTTCGAGCTTGTTGTACTTCTTGAAGAACTTGAAGAAGTGCTTGTAGTGGCGCACCTCGTCCGAGCGGATGTTGTCGGTGATTTCCTTCAGCACCGGCTCGTCCGAGCATTCGTTGATCGCGCGATAGAGCGTGGCCGTGCCCGTCTCGACGACGCAGCGCGCGACCATCTCGAGCGCGCGGGTCTTCTCGAACGCGTCGACCGAGCAGGTCTTCGAGTACTCGGCGAAGAAATTCGCGAACGCGGTATCCCAGTCGAACTCGGGCCACACGTGCGCGATGTACGCCTTCAGCGCGCGCCCGTGCTGCAGTTCCTCGTGCTCCCACGCCGTGTTGAGCCACGCGGACACTTCCGGATCATCGTTGAAGAACTCGCTCAGGTTGCTCGTGTAGAGATCCGAGCCGCTTTCGATGAACGACGACGCGCAGAGCAACAGCAGCAGATCCTCGTTCGCGGCGGCGCGCTGACGATCGATCCGGTTCAGGTCGATGTCCTCGATACGCCACGGCATGACATGCGTCGTTTCAGTAGGCATGGTGGTGCGCTCCCAGTCGTCGCGCGGCCGGCCGGCCCCGATCTTCGGCACAGGCCCGGCGCGCCCGCAGGCGACGTTTTGCTTGCATTTTTAGTGAGTTGGTCCGGCCGAACCATGCTGGCATCTTATCCGGACTTTTATGTTCGTGCTTCAGAGCACTGACCATATCCGACGGGCGCAGTTCCACCGCGCATGTTGCGGTTCGTTAGACGGGTTGTTCGAACCGGTGGCGCTGCATCAAGCAAAACGGGCGGCCATCCGGCCGCCCGTCGAGCGCAAGACTGGAAGCGTTCCGTCAGAAACCGGCCGCGAGACCATCGCGACGGCTGTCGCTCGCGGCCACGTAGCCGCGCTCGGGATCGTCGCGATCGAGCCGCCACACGAACTGCCCCGAGCCGAAATCCATATAAGGATCGTCGATCGACTTGATCGTATGACCGCGCGCGGCGAGCGCGTCGACCGTGTCGCGATTCATCGCCGACTCGACGTCGAGCGTGAAGTCACGATTGACCTTCCAGCGCGGCGCGTCGCAGGCGGCCTGCGGCTGCTGCCCGTAGCCGAGCATGCGCACGACGGTCTGCAGGTGGCCCTGCGGCTGCATGTCGCCGCCCATCACGCCGAAGCTCATCACGGCCTCGGTGCGGCCGTCGACTTCCTCGGTGACGAACGCCGGGATGATCGTATGAAACGGCCGCTTGCCGCCCGCGACGACGTTCGGCGACGCCGGGTCCATCGAGAAGCCGTGCCCGCGGTTCTGCAACGCAATGCCCGTACCCGGCACGACGAGCCCCGAACCGAAACCCATGTAGTTCGACTGAATGAAGCTCACCATCATCCCGCGCTCGTCCGCCGCCGACAGATAGATCGTGCCGCCCGAATGCGGCCGGCCGGCAGCGAAGTGCGTCGCGCGTGCGCGATCGATCAGCTTCGCGCGTTCCGCGAGATATGCGTCGTCGAGCATCTGCGCGGGCGTCACGTCCATCGCGCGCGGATCCGCGACGTAGCGATAGACATCCGCGAACGCGAGCTTCATCGCCTCGATCTGCAGGTGTTGCGAGTCGGCCGAATCGACCGGACATTCGGCCACGCCCGCATGCTCCGCGATCCCGAGCGCGATCAGCGCGGCGATGCCCTGCCCGTTCGGCGGGATCTCGTGAATCGTGTGCCGCCCGAAGCGCTTGCCGATCGGCTCGACCCATTCCGGCCGGTACGCGCGCAGGTCGGCTTCGGTCAGCGCGCCGCCGCCTTCGCGCGCGAATGCCGCGATCTGCCCGGCGAGCGCGCCCTCGTAGAACGCGCGCGGACCGTCCTTCGCGAGGATGCGCAGCGTCCGCGCGTGACCCGGCAGGCACATGCGCTCGCCGACGAGCGGCGCGCGCCCGCGCGGCATGAAGGTATCGGCGAAGCCCGGCAGCCCCCGCAGTTCGGGCACCGCGGCGGCCCACTTGTGCGCGACGATCGGCGACACCGAATAGCCGCGCTCGGCGATCTCGATCGCCGGCTCGAGCAGGTCCGCGAACGGCAGCGAACCGAACTTCGCGTGCAGCGCCTCCCAGCCCGCGATCACGCCCGGCACCGTGACGGTGTCCCAGCCGCGCGTCGGCTTGTTCGCGATGCCGCGTGCGTCCTCGCCGTGGCGCTGGCGGAAATAGCCGGGGTTCCACGCGGCCGGCGCGACGCCCGACGCATTCAACCCGGACAGCCGCTCGCCGTCCCACACGAGCGCGAACGCATCGCCGCCGAGCCCGCACGACACGGGCTCCACCACCGTGATCGCGGCCGCCGCGGCCAGCGCCGCATCCACGGCATTGCCGCCCTTCCACAGCATCCGCAGCCCGGCCTGCGCCGCGAGCGGGTGCGACGTCGACACGACGTTGCGCGCGAATACCGGAATGCGGGTCGTCGGATACGGGTTGTGCCAGTTGAAGCCAGTCATCGGTTCCACCTCGTCGAAAGCTGAATGAACGCGCCGGGCGCACGACCGGCGCGCGCGGACAGTCCGCCATTGCAGCGCGATCCGCGTGATCGCACAAATTCATTTGTCACATGAATCCATGTACTTTCCGCATGAATTCCGCGCAGCGATACGCCGCAGGCCGGTCGAACGCCCTTCCCGCCCTTACAATACCCGCTCCGCCTCACGACCCGACCGCCGAGCCATGACCCGAGATCCCCGCCTCACCCTCAACGCGCGCCAGCAGGAACTGCTCGAATGGGTGCAGCGCGACGGCTTCGTGACCGTCGACGATCTCGCCGCGCACTTTGCGGTCACGCCGCAGACGATCCGCCGCGACGTGAACTGGCTCGCCGACCTGAACCTGCTGCGCCGCTATCACGGCGGCGCGAGCCTGCCGACCAGCTCGGAAAACGTGTCGTACACCGCGCGCCAGCGGATGTTCCACGACGAGAAGCGGCGCATCGCGGCGCTCGCCGCGTCGCACATCCCCGACCAGGCATCGCTGTTCATCAACCTCGGCACCACGACCGAGGAGGTTGCGCGCGCGCTGAACCGCCATCACGGGCTCCACGTGATCACGAACAACCTGAACGTCGCGTCGATGATGAGCGGCTACCCCGACTGCGAGGTGCTGATCACGGGCGGCATCGTGCGGCCGTGGGACAAGGGCATCGTCGGCGAACTCGCGATCGACTTCATCCGCCAGTTCAAGGTCGACTACGCGATCATCGGCACGTCGGCGATCGAGGCCGACGGCACGCTGCGCGACTTCGACACGCGCGAGGTGCGCGTCGCCGAGGCGATCATGCAGCATGCGCGCACGGTCTACCTCGTCGCCGACCATTCGAAGGTCGGGCGCCCGGCGCTGGTGCGCCAGGGACACCTGAGCCAGGTGCATGCGCTCTTCACCGACAAGCCGCTGCCGCCGGAGATGGCCGATGCGGTGGCGAACGCGGGCACCCAGGTGTACGTCGCGGAATGACGCTTGCGATGCTGCACCGCACCCGAAACTTCAAGTGAAATCAAGAAGTTGGCGTGCCGACCGAACCGCTTGCGGCACGTGTGCCTGTCAAACTGAAAATTAACGGGGCACGATTTGTCGTTGCCCGCGCGCTCGACTAGACTCCAGTTCCCCGGCCCGTTCGCCCGATACGCCCGTGCCAAGGCGTGTGCGAATCCCAAGGCCGGCGAATACAGCTTTCCCCCCAAGCCATACCCCGCGGGGTATCGCGCACCGGCGTTCGCGCCGGCCGCGCGGGCAGACCGATTGCCATGGAGAGAACGATGCTGAGTCCGCATGAATTCGCCACGCTACTGCTTGTGAAGGACGCCCCTGACCAGGGCGACATGGATCGGGATGAACTCGACGCGCTGCTCGAACAGCAGCTCGTGCGGCTGGAAGGGCTGGGATCGGGACGCAAATACTGCGTGACCGAGACCGGCGACGCCGCACTGCGATCCATCAAATACCGCTATTCCTGAAGCTTCGCTGTTCCTGACCCGAGCGTGCCGGCCGGATTTCCGGCCGCGCCGCATTTCCGGTCTTCCCGCCTTCCGCAGCTTTCCCGCGTCAGCCGCCGCGTAGCGTCGGATCGACCGCGGCTCGCCAGCTGACCGCCTGCGCGCGAGCGCCGTTGAAATATGCGACCCATCCGGCGCGCCCCGCCGCGTCGGGTGCCGCGTAGTGCGTCGAAAGTTCGTTTACGAACGCGCAATAGTTCGCCTGCGTCAGCCCGCGATACCGCTTCGCCACGTACGCGTCGTACAGCGTCGAGTAGACCGGCTGCGCGTCCGCGCCCCAGTCGCGCGCGGTGCCGCCGCACGATGTCTGCAGGTCGACGAACGACGGCGCACGCCAGTTCCCGGCCAGCGGCGGCATACCGGCGCTGCATCCTGCCAGAACGACGGCGCACGCACCGGCCCACATCCCAATACGCATGATTCACCTCGCGAAACGGTCGATTCCGCCAGTATCGTCCGGGATCGCGCCGCGCGCTACTGGCCCCGCTTTTTCGAACTTTACTTTTTCGATTTCGTTCGTTAAATTTCGAATTCGAACATTTCGTGTTCGCCCATTTCCATCAGACGATAAGGACAGCAGGTGACCCAACCGAATCGCTACGATCTGCTCGTCGTCGGCGGCGGCATCAACGGCGCGGGCATCGCGCGCGATGCGGCCGGCCGCGGCCTGTCGGTGCTGCTCTGCGAGCAGGACGACCTCGCGTCGCACACGTCGTCGTCCAGCACGAAGCTGATTCACGGTGGCCTGCGCTACCTCGAATACAACGAATTCGGCCTCGTCCGCAAAGCGCTCCAGGAGCGTGAAACGCTGCTGCGCGCGGCGCCGCACATCATGTGGCCGCTGCGCTTCGTGATGCCCCACATGCCGAACCTGCGGCCGGCCTGGCTGATCCGCATCGGCCTGTTCCTCTACGATCACCTCGCGAAACGCGAACTGCTGCCGGGCTCGCGCGGCATCGACATGCGACGCCATGCGGCCGGCGCACCGCTGATCGACTCGATCAAGCGCGGCTTCGTGTATTCGGACGGCTGGGTCGACGACGCGCGCCTCGTCGTGCTGAACGCGCTCGATGCGAAGGAGCGCGGCGCCGAGATCCTCACGCGCACGAAGCTCGTGTCGGCGGAACGCCGCGGCGACGAATGGGAAGCACGGCTGCGTCACGCGGACGGCTCGATCCGCGTCGTGCATGCGCGCGCGGTCGCGAACGCGGCCGGCCCGTGGGTCGGGGAGGTGCTGCACGGCGCGCTCGGCCGCGGCGCGCAACACAGCGTGCGCCTCGTGAAAGGCAGCCACATCATCACGCGCCGCCTGTTCGATCACGATCACGCGTACATCTTCCAGAACCCGGACAAGCGGATCATCTTCGCGATCCCGTACGAGCACGACTTCACGCTGATCGGCACGACCGACGTCGAATACACGAACGATCCCGCGAAGGTCGCGATCGATCGCGACGAGACGCAGTATCTGTGCGATTCGATCAACCGCTACTTCAAGCGCAAGATCTCGCCCGCCGACGTGCACTGGACCTATTCGGGCGTGCGCCCGCTGCTCGAGGACGAAAACGCGGCGAACGCGTCGGCCGTCACGCGCGACTACCGCCTCGAGATGGACGACGGCGCCGGCGCGCCGCTGCTGTCGGTGTTCGGCGGCAAGATCACGACCTTCCGCAAGCTCGCGGAAGAAGCCGGCGACCTGCTGTGCAGCGCGCTCGGCCGCGATGCGAAAACCTGGACGGCCGGCGCGCCGCTGCCCGGCGGCGACATCGCGAACGCGAAGTTCGACGTGTTCGCCGACGCGTTCGCGAAGCGCCATCCGTGGCTGCCCGCCGCGCTCGCGCGCCGCTACGCGCGGGCGTACGGCACGCGCGCGGAACGCGTGGTCGACGGCGCGACGTCGCTCGCCGACCTCGGCGCCGAAATCGCGCCGGGCATCCACGACGCCGAACTGCGCTACCTGCGCGACGTCGAATGGGCGACCTGCGCGCAGGACGTGCTGTGGCGCCGCTCGAAGCTCGGCCTGCACGTCACGCCAGGCACGCTCGACGCGGTGACGGCTGCGGTCGACGCGTGGTTCGCCGCCGCGCATGCGCCGCACGCGTGATTCGTTTGCAGTTGCAATTGTCTGACCGACGTTGATTCACCGACGCGCCGCGTAACATGCGGCGCGCATCACAACTACGCCAATCCACGGATGGAGATGAGAGACATGCAGGATCAGTACATCCTCGCGCTTGACCAGGGCACGACGAGCTCCCGCGCGATGCTGTTCGATCGCCAGGGCAACATCGTATCGATCGCCCAGAAGGAATTCGAACAGATCTACCCGCAACCCGGCTGGGTCGAGCACGACCCGCAGGAAATCTGGTCGACGCAAGCCGGCGTCGCCGCCGAAGCGGTCACGCGCACGGGCCTGAACGGCACGTCGATCGCTGCAATCGGCATCACCAACCAGCGCGAGACGACGATCGTCTGGGATCGCGAAACGGGCCAGCCCGTCTACAACGCGATCGTGTGGCAGGACCGCCGCACCGCCGACTTCTGCGATTCGCTGAAGAAGCAGGGCCTCGAAGCGAAGGTGCGCGCGAAGACCGGCCTGCCGATCGATTCGTACTTCTCCGCGACCAAGATCCGCTGGATCCTCGACAACGTGCCGGGCGCGCGCGACAAGGCGCGCCAGGGCAAGCTCGCCTTCGGCACCGTCGACAGCTGGCTCGTGTGGAACTTCACGAAGCACGAACTGCACGTGACCGACGTGACCAACGCGTCGCGCACGATGCTGTTCAACATCCACACGCGCGAGTGGGACAGCGAGCTGCTCGAGCTGCTCGACATCCCGCGCAGCATGCTGCCGGAAGTGAAGGCGTCGTCGGAAATCTACGGCCATACGAAAACCACGGTGTTCGCGTCGAAGATCCCGCTCGCGGGCATCGCAGGCGACCAGCACGCGGCGCTGTTCGGGCAGATGTGCACGACGTCGGGCATGGTGAAGAACACCTACGGCACCGGCTGCTTCCTGATGATGAACACCGGCGACAAGCCGATCGAGTCGAAGAACAACCTCGTCACGACGATCGCCTGGCAGATCGGCGACGACGTGCAGTACGCGCTCGAAGGCAGCATCTTCATCGCGGGCGCGGTCGTGCAGTGGCTGCGCGACGGCGTCGGCATCATCAAGACGGCCGCCGAGATCGAAGCGCTCGCCGCGAGCGTGCCGCATACCGACGGCGTCTATCTCGTGCCGGCGTTCGCGGGCCTCGGCGCGCCGCACTGGAACGCGCGGGCGCGCGGTTCGGTGTTCGGCGTCACGCGCGGCACGACCTCCGCGCACCTCGCGCGCGCGGCACTCGACGCGATCGCTTACCAGTCGCTCGACGTGCTGGCCGCGATGGAAGCCGACTCGGGCATCAGCATCGGCGAGCTGCGCGTCGACGGCGGCGCGAGCGCGAACAATCTGCTGATGCAGTTCCAGGCCGACCTGCTCGGCGTCGACGCAGTGCGCCCGCAGATCACCGAGACGACCGCGCTCGGCGCGGCCTATCTCGCGGGCCTCGCGATCGGCTACTGGAAGAACCTCGACGAAGTGCGCAGCCAGTGGCAGCTCGATCGCCGCTTCTCGCCGTCGATGCCGAAGGAGCAGGTCGAGCGCTGCATGGCCGGCTGGCAACGCGCGGTGCGCGCCGCCAAGGCGTGGGCCGACGACACGCAGTAACCCGCAGCAGCCAGAACCAGAAGCAATCCGAACGAAATAAAACAACACCGGCGGACCGCGCGGCGCGCGAGTCCGCCGTCATCTACGAGAGACAACATGTCACCTTACATTGCGGAATTCATCGGCACGGCGATCCTCGTGCTGCTCGGCAACGGCGCGGTTGCCAACGTGCTGCTTGCGAAGACCAAGGGCAAAGGCGCGGACCTCATCGTGATCGTCATGGGCTGGGCGATGGCGGTGTTCGTCGCCGTCTACGTGACCGCGTCGTTCAGCGGCGCGCACCTGAACCCGATCGTCACGATCAGCCTCGCGCTCGCGGGCAAGTTCGCATGGTCGAAGGTCGGCGGCTACATCCTCGCGCAGATGCTCGGCGGGATGGCCGGCGCGCTGCTCGTGTGGCTCGCGTATCGCCAGCACTTCGCGAAGGAAGTCGATGCGGACCTGAAGCTCGCGGTGTTCTGCACCGCGCCCGCCATCCGCAGCACCACGCACAACGTGCTGACCGAAGCCATCTGCACGTTCGTGCTGATCCTCGGCGTGCTGTACCTCGCGTCGCCGCAAGTCGGTCTCGGCGCGCTCGACGCGCTGCCCGTCGGCCTGCTCGTGCTCGGCATCGGCATCTCGCTCGGCGGCCCGACCGGCTATGCGATGAGCCCGGCGCGCGACCTGTCGCCGCGCATCATGCACGCGCTGCTGCCGATTCCCGGCAAGCGCGACAGCGACTGGCGCTATGCATGGGTGCCGGTGGTCGGCCCGCTGCTCGGCGGCGCCGCGGCGGCCGGCCTGTATCTGCATCTGCACGCGATGGCCTGATCACGTCTTCAATCGAGCATGAGCCCGGGCGCGCGGCAGCAACTGCCGCGTGCCTCCACCCTCCCCTTTCGTCACACGATCGACGACGAACCCGCCTCGCTCGCGCCGGCCGAGGCCGCGACGACACCTCGGCCAACGGCGGGGCAAATCGGGACGGGATGCAGGCGCCGAGCGGTTCGCGGCGCATCTTCGAAAGCACGTATCATGGCGGGATGCTCGGCGTCGCCGACACCTCGCTTCTTCACCATCATGCTCGATCACCTTATCTGCGACTGCGACGGCGTCCTCGTCGACAGCGAAGTCATTGCCGACCGCGTGCTGTTCGACACGCTGTCCGCCACCTTCCCTCACCTCGATTTCGAAGACGCCGCGAAGTCCGCCTTCGGCCAGCAGACGTCGCGCTTTCTCGCCGGGCTCGAAGCGCATTTCGGCATCCGGATGCCCGACAACTTCATCGAGACCGTCGAGCGCAACATCGAGACGGGTCTCGCACAATCGCTCGCGCCGATCACCGGCGTGCGCGACGCGCTGCTGAAGGTCGGCCTGCCGGCCGCGGTGGTGTCGAACAGCCGGCTCGTGCGCGTGCGCAGCTCGCTGAAGCGCGCCTCGCTCACCGAAATCTTCGGCGATCGCGTGTTCAGCTCCGAGCAGGTCGCGCGGCCGAAACCCTACCCCGACGTGTACCTGCACGCCGCGCGGACGCTCGGCGTCGAGCCGGCGCGCTGCGTCGTCGTCGAGGACAGCGTGTCGGGCCTGAACGCCGCACGCGCGGCGGGTATGAAGACGATCGCGTTCGTCGGCGCGAGCCACATCCCCGACAACTACGCGGACGCGCTGCGCGCGATGGGCATCACGCGGATCATGCGCAGGATGGATGAACTGCCGGCGCTCGTCGCGGCCGGCCTGCGCGGCGAATTCGGCGACGTGCAGTCCTGACGGACGACCGCGCCGGATCGCCATGACCGGTGTGCGGCTCGATGCGCACGCCGTGCGGCGGGCGCATCGGCGCGCCCGCCATTCCGGCCGTCAG
Organism: Burkholderia sp. AW49-1; assembly: GCF_053427845.1. NCBI lineage: Bacteria > Pseudomonadati > Pseudomonadota > Betaproteobacteria > Burkholderiales > Burkholderiaceae > Burkholderia > Burkholderia sp. AW49-1. Next base: position 133,431 of record NZ_JBSAXF010000012.1, read on the forward strand.
GCCGGCTCGCAGCAGCGCTCGCGCGCGGCCGCCAGCGCCTCACGGAATTCGACGAGCTCCGCGATCGTCAGCATCGGCAACCCGTGCAGTTGCGCGAAACGCTCGACGTCGTCGCCGCGCGTCATCGTGCCGTCCGGATTCATCAGCTCGCACAGCACGCCCGCCGGCTTCAGGCCAGCGAGGATCGACAGATCGACCGTCCCTTCCGTGTGACCGCGGCGCGCCAGCACGCCGCCCGGTTGCGCACGCAACGGAAACACGTGGCCGGGGCGCACGATGTCGTACGGCTTCGCATCGTCGGCGATCGCCGCGCGGATCGTCGTCACGCGGTCGGCCGCGGACACGCCGGTGTGCACGCCTTCGCGCGCCTCGATCGACACGGTGAACGCGGTGCCGTTGCGGCTCTCGTTGGTCTGCACCATCGGCGGCAGCTCGAGCGCACGGACCTTGTCGTCGGTCAGGCACAGGCACACGATGCCGCTGCACTCGCGGATCAGGAGCGCCATCGTCTCGAGTGTGATGCGCTCGGCGGCGACGATCAGGTCGGCCTCGTTTTCACGGTCGTGATCGTCCTGCAACACGACCGCGCGGCCCGCGCGCAGCGCGTCGAGCGCGGCGGCGATGCGCGGCGGCACCGGTTCGGAATCGAGCAACGGGAGATCGGCAAAGGCGTCGGCGGGTGCCGGCGAAACGGACATGAAGGACATGTGAAACGCTCCTCGCAATTACGATTTGGGCGAAAAACGTTTCAGGGCATTGCAAACAGACAGAACGGCAACCCGCTTCGCACGCGTGGCAAAGCGGCCCTGACGGACATGACTATCTGCACATCTTCTCTCATCCGGACTGTGACCGTCGGCTCTGGCATTCGACCAGATCTGCTGACCCCGCGCGGCTGCGCGGGCGCTCGCGGGCTCGCCGGCTTTCGCCAGCCTACCGCCGGTGGGGAATTTCGCCCCGCCCTGAAGACGCACTGATTACCGGCCGGGGTCTACCCCGGAACCGGCGGGCCAAGCATACATCAGCCGCGCGCACCGCGCAGCGAACCACACCTGAAACCTTACTGACGACTACGTCTAACGGCATCGTCCGAACGGCCGGCACCCGGCCAGCGCGCCATCCCGAACGGAACCGGCGCCGGCCAGGCGACCCGCGCTCAGCCGGCCGCGTGCGCGGCGTCGGGCACGAGCCAGCGCGGCGGCACCTCCGGGCTCACCGTCACGCGGAACGCGCGCGCCTCGCTGTCGCCGGGATTGCGCAGGCTGTACGGCTGGTCGGCGTCGAACACGATTGCATCGCCGGTCGCGAGCAGCTGGCGCCGATCGTGCACGCTGACTTCGAGCGTGCCTTCGCTGACGACCAGGTTGAGCGTCGTGCCGGGCGCGCGCCGCGTGCCGGGTTCCGTGTGCAGCGGCGCGATCCGCAACTCGTGGAATTCGGCCGCGGCCGGCTCGCCTTCCGGATACAGCGCGCGCGCCGAGAAGCGGCCGTTCGAACTGACGACGCGCGCCGCGCGCTCGGCCGCCAGGTGCTCGAAGCCGTTCACCGCGTGGCGGCGCAGGAATGCGGCCACCGATACCTTCAGCGCCGCGGCGATCTTGCAGAGCACCTTGATCGACGGCACGCTGCGCGCGGATTCGATCTGCGCGAGCATCGCGCGCGACACGCCGGACAGCCGCGCGAGCGCATCCAGCGACAACTGCCGCTCGGCGCGCAAGCGCGCGAGATTCACGCCGACGACCTGCTCGAGGACGTCGAGCGACGCGGACGTCCGCGCGTCGGCGGCATTGCCGGACTCGAAGGAAGACACGTCGCGCACCAGCGCCAGGGGTGAAGACATAACATGGCCTCCGGGCCGCCGCGCGGCCCTGCGAATGGGGTAAGCCGGAATCGGGTTGCGCCACGAACGGCGCGTATCGAGACGCTATCACCCGGCCCCGGGCCGGCCAACGAAGTTATCTTCACACCGTTATCAGCATCGCGGAGGAATGCGTTTCTCGCGAACCTTTTCCTGTCGCCATAGCGCCGGCACCCGCCGCCCGATGCACTGCTCAATGCGCGGCCGATGCCGCGCCGCGCGCCGGTGCGCGCGCATCGAGCCGCATCGCGAGCCACGTGACGACGAGCGCGGCGAACGTCACCGCGACGGCGACCCACGGCAACGCATCGAGCGCGAAGCCGTGCCCCAGCGCGAGGCCGCCGAGCCACGCGCCGCCCGCGTTGCCGACGTTGAACGCGCCGATGTTAAGCGTCGACGCGAGATGCGGCGCGCTCGCGGCCTTCTCGACCACGCGCGCCTGCAGCGGCGGCACCGTCGCGAACGCGGCGATCCCCCAGACGAATACGGTCACCGCGGCCGCGACCGGCAGGTGGCTCGTCTTCGCGAACACGGCCATCACGGTCATCAGTGCGACCAGGATCGCGATCAGCGACGGCATCAGCGCGCGATCGGCGAGCCTGCCGCCGAGCGTGTTGCCGACCGTCAGACCCGCGCCGAACAGCACGAGGATCACCGCGACCGCGCGCGGCGAATAACCGGTGACGGTTTCGAGAATCGGCGCGATGTACGTGAACACGACGAACACGCCGCCGAAGCCGAGCACGGTCATCAGGAGCGCGAGCCAGACCTGCGGCTCCTTCAGCACCCGCACTTCGTGGCCGAGTCCGGCGGGCCCGCTGTCGTGGCGGTTCGGCACCAGCAGCGCGACGCCGCCGAGCGACAGCACGCCGAGCGCGGCGACGATCCAGAACGACGCGCGCCAGCCGAGCAGCTGGCCGACGAAAGTGCCGAACGGCACGCCGAGCACGTTCGACAGCGTGAGGCCCGTGAACATCAGCGCGATCGCGCTCGCGCGCTTGTCGGCCGGCACGAGCGACGCGGCCACCACCGCGCCGATCCCGAAGAACGAGCCGTGCGCGAACGACGTGACGACGCGCGCGACCATCAGCATCGCGTAGCCGGACGCGGTCGCGCACAGCACGTTGCCGACGATGAAGATCGCCATCAGCAGTTGCAGCGCGGCCTTGCGCGGCATGCGGCTCGTCAGCACCGCGAGCAGCGGCGCGCCGACCGCGACGCCGAGCGCGTAGCCCGTGACCAGCAGGCCGGCCGACGGCAGCGACACGGCGAGGTCGTGCGCGACTTCGGGCAGGAGTCCCATGATGATGAATTCGGTGGTACCGATGGCGAAGGCGCTGATCGCGAGCGCCAGTAACGGAATGGGCATGACGTTCTCCGAAAAGGCGGCGGACGCGGCATCCGGTCCGTACCGCACCGCACAAGAAGCGGGATGTGCGCGCATTGTCCCGAATAAGCCTATCTTTGATAATTGGCGTGGCATTTGAACCATTTTCAAAAAATTCTGGAAAATCCGATGGATCGACTGGGCGACATCCGGCTGTTCGTCGAGGCGGCGGAACTGGGCAGCCTGTCCGCGGCGGGGCGCAAGCTGAACCTGACGCCGGCCGCCGCGAGCGCGCGCCTTGCGAAACTCGAGGCGAAGATCGCGACGCGGCTGTTCGAGCGCTCGACGCGGCAGCTGCGCCTCACCGACGAAGGCCGGCTCTACCTGAACTGCTGCCGCCAGGCGCTGCAGGCACTCGACGACGCGCACGCGCTGCTGCAGGAAGGCCGCAACGTGGTGGCCGGCAAGGTGCGGCTGTCGTCGACGTCCGATTTCGGCCGCAATCAGCTGCTCGACTGGCTCGACGAATTCACCACGCTGCATCCGGGCGTCACCTTCTCGCTGACGGCGTCCGATTCGTCGTCGAACCTGTGGCAGGACGAGATCGACCTCGCGATCCGCTTCGCCGCCCCGCCCGACGGCGCGCTGATCGCACGCCGGCTCGCCGCGAACCGGCGGGTGCTGTGCGCGGCGCCGTCGTTCGTCGAGCGCCACGGCGTGCCGGCCGATCCGCACGATCTGGCCCGATTTCCCTGCAACGTGATCACGATCGCGTCGGGCCCGATGAACACGTGGCGCTTCACGCGCGGCGACGAGGTGCGGACCCACACGGTGCCGGTTTCGACCGCGTTCGAGACCAACGACGGCGGCCTCACCCGCGAATGGACGCTGCGCGGCCACGGCATCGCGCTGAAGTCGCTGTGGGACATCGCCGACGACGTGCGCGCCGGCCGGCTGCGCGTGCTGCTGCCCGACTGGCGGCACCAGGACGCGCCGCTGCACGCGCTCTATCACGGCAAGCGCTACATGGCGCCGCGCGTGCGCGTGCTGCTCGACTTCCTCGCCGAGCGCTTCGCGCGCGAGGAAGCGGCGCTCGACGACCTGCTAAACGCGTGTCGCTGAAGCGTGCCGCGCCGCCATATCGGGGCGGAGCACCGCGGCGGCGTCGCGCGGCCGCAACCGGCCGCCCGCCCGGGACGGCGCGTAAAGCTATAATGGAAAGCTTTCCCGACGGCTTTTCACGCGTTCGCGAATATTCGCGAAATGCTCGCTCGACGCGCATCGCGCGCCCGGCCCGCCACGCGGCACCGGCACGAGACGCTGCGCCAGCAGCAGCCGTCCCGATTCACCCTTGACGACGCCCCCAGGTCAACCACTGCGAACGGCGAATCCCCATGACCAAGAAAGTTTACGTAAAGACCTTCGGCTGCCAGATGAACGAGTACGACTCGGACAAGATGGTGGACGTGCTCAATGCGGCCGAAGGCCTCGAAAAGACCGATACCCCGGAAGACGCGGACATCATCCTGTTCAACACGTGCTCGGTGCGTGAGAAGGCGCAGGAAAAGGTGTTCTCCGACCTCGGCCGCGTGCGCGAGCTGAAGGAAGCGAAGCCGGGCCTGCTGATCGGCGTCGGCGGCTGCGTCGCCAGCCAGGAAGGCGCGTCGATCGTGTCGCGCGCGCCGTACGTCGACCTCGTGTTCGGCCCGCAGACCTTGCACCGCCTGCCGCAAATGATCGACGCGCGCCGTGAAAGCGGCCGCGCGCAGGTCGACATCACCTTCCCCGAGATCGAGAAGTTCGACCACCTGCCGCCCGCGCGCGTCGAGGGGCCGAGCGCGTTCGTGTCGATCATGGAAGGCTGCTCGAAGTACTGCAGCTACTGCGTCGTGCCGTACACGCGCGGCGATGAAGTGTCCCGTCCGCTCGACGACGTGCTGACCGAAGTGGCCGGCCTCGCCGACCAGGGCGTGCGCGAAGTCACGCTGCTCGGCCAGAACGTGAACGCATATCGCGGCGCGCTGACGGCCGGTTCGACCGAAATCGCCGATTTCGCGACGCTGATCGAATACGTCGCCGACATCCCCGGCATCGAGCGGATCCGCTACACGACGTCGCACCCGAAGGAATTCACGCAGCGCCTGATCGACACTTACGCGAAAGTGCCGAAGCTCGTGAGCCACCTGCACCTGCCCGTCCAGCACGGCTCCGACCGCATCCTGATGGCGATGAAGCGCGGCTACACCGTGCTCGAATACAAGTCGGTGATCCGCAAGCTGCGCGCGATCCGCCCGGACCTGTCGCTGTCGACCGACATGATCGTCGGCTTCCCCGGCGAGACCGAGGAAGATTTCGACAAGATGATGGCGCTCGTGCACGAGATGAGCTACGACACCAGCTTCTCGTTCATCTACAGCCCGCGCCCCGGCACGCCGGCCGCGAACCTGCACGACGACACGCCGCGCGAGGTCAAGCTCAAACGCCTGCAACATCTGCAGGCGACCATCGAGGAAAACGTCGCGCGCATCAGCCGGTCGATGGTCGGGAAGGTCGAGCGGATCCTCGTCGAAGGCCCGTCGCGCAAGGACCCGAACGAACTGTCGGGCCGCACCGAGAACAACCGGGTCGTGAATTTCCCGGCGCCGCTCGCGTCGCACCCGCGCCTTATCGGCCAGATGATCGACGTGAAGATCAACCATGCGTACCCGCACTCGCTGCGCGGCGAGCTGCTGCTCGTGAGCGACGACGCGAGCGCGGCCACCCACTGACCGACTGACGTTCAACAGGAGCCCGACGCTACTTTGAAGACCGTCCAAGCACTGGAATTCACCGCGCCGCGCGACGACAACGCGCGCCTCGCCAACCTCTGCGGCCCGCTCGACGAGAACCTGCGGCAGATCGAACAGGCGCTCGACGTCACGCTCGCGCGGCGCGGCCACCGGATCACGATCCGCGGGCGCGGCGCGAAGCTCGCGCTCGCGGCGCTCGAGAACTTCTACAACCGCGCGCGCGATCCGCTGTCGGTCGACGATATCCAGCTCGCGCTGGTCGAAGTGCGCCACACGTCCGGCAACGGCCGCCAGGACACGATCGACGTGCGCTTTCGCGGCGACCCCGACCATCCGTTCGACGAGCCCGTCGTGCAGCTCGACGCGGACATGCCGGACGAAGAACCCGCGCCGAAGCTCTATACGCGGCGCGCAGACCTGCGCGGCCGCACGCCCGCGCAGCGCGAATACCTGAAGCAGATCCTGTCGCACGACGTGACTTTCGGCATCGGGCCGGCCGGCACCGGCAAGACCTACCTCGCGGTCGCGTGCGCGGTCGACGCACTGGAGCGCGACCAGGTCAAGCGGATCGTGCTGACGCGCCCGGCCGTCGAGGCCGGCGAGCGGCTCGGCTTCCTGCCGGGCGATCTCGCGCAGAAGGTCGACCCGTACCTGCGGCCGCTGTACGATGCGCTCTACGACCTGCTTGGCTTCGACAAGACCGCGAAGATGTTCGAGCGCCAGATGATCGAGATCGCGCCGCTCGCATACATGCGCGGCCGCACGCTGAACCACGCGTTCATCATCCTCGACGAGGCGCAGAACACGACGCCCGAGCAGATGAAGATGTTCCTCACGCGGATCGGCTTCGGCTCGAAGGCCGTCGTCACCGGCGACACGAGCCAGGTCGACCTGCCGCGCGGGCACAAGAGCGGCCTCGTCGAGGCGCAGCAGGTGCTCGGCGGCGTGCGCGGCATCGCGCTCACGCGCTTCACGAGCGCGGACGTGGTGCGGCATCCGCTCGTCGCCCGCATCGTCGAGGCGTACGACGACTTCCACGCGCAACACCGGGACGCGTAACAACCGGCGGCGCCCGCGCGCCGCATCGGCCGATGGCCCGGCCCGCCCGACGGCGCGCCGGGCTTTTTTTCGCCCGCGCGCGGCCGTTTCGAATTCGGGAGCGATCGGCCGTTTGGTGTATCCTCAACGCGTTCCAATCGCCGCACCCGTCATGAAATCTTCCCGTTCTCGCAAGTCCGGGCGCGACCAGTCCGCCGCGCCCGATTCCCCCCGTCTCTCGCTGTTCGATGCGAAGGGCAAGGCCCGGACCGTCAGCGCGCAAGGACTCCGAATCGACTTCCCCGATGGCCGCAGCCTGATGTTCGACCTGTCGGGCAGTTCGGGCGAGGCGGCCGTCGCGATCGTCGCGCAGCACAACGATCCGGCGATGCGCGCGAAGCTTGCGCTGCAGCCCGAGCACTACGACAGCGTGACGCTGCACGTGGGTGCCGAACCCGCGCCGCGCGACGAGGAAATGGCGGAAATGGCGGACGAGGTGCGCGAGCTGGAGCTCGACCTGTCCGTGCAGTACGGTGACGAAATCACCGGCGACATCCGCAAGACGCTGCCCAAGCGCAAGCTCATCGCCGAATGGATCGAGCCGGCGCTGTTCGCGAGCGCGCAGCTCACCGTGCGCTTCGTCGGCGAGGAAGAAGGCCGCACGCTGAACGCCGGCTACCGCCACAAGGACTACCCGACCAACGTGCTGACCTTCGCGTACGACCCGGCGCCCGACGGCACCGTGATCGGCGACCTGGTGCTGTGCTGCCCTGTCGTCGAGAAGGAAGCGCACGACCAGGGCAAGCCGCTCGCGGCCCACTACGCGCACCTGCTGGTGCACGGCGCGCTGCACGCGCAGGGCTACGATCACGAGACGAGCGACGAGGACGCCGCCGAAATGGAAGCGCTCGAAGTCGACATCCTCGCGAAACTGGGCTTTCCGAACCCGTACCAGTAAAGCCGTCCGCACCATGCACCACGCCGCGATGCTGCCGCCCGCCTACCCGCCGTCGATCGGCGAGGGACGGCTGCTGACGGAAGACGAACTCGCCGCGTCGCTCGCGCACACGATGCGCGACTGGGACGGCCGGCAGGATCTCTGGCTGTTCGGCTATGGCTCGCTGATCTGGAACCCCGGGCTGCCGACCATCGCCGCCGTGCGCGGCAAGGTGCACGGCTATCATCGCGGGCTCTACCTGTGGTCGCGCGTGAACCGCGGCACGCCCGAACGTCCGGGCCTCGTGCTCGCGCTCGATCGTGGCGGCTCGTGCTCGGGCATTGCATTCCGGCTCGCGGGCCCGACCGCGCAGCCGCATCTCGAGACGTTGTGGAAACGCGAAATGCCGATGGGGTCGTACCGGCCCGCATGGCTGCCGTGCTCGCTCGAGACCGGCGAACGCGTGAACGCACTCGCCTTCGTGATGCGCCGCGACGTGCCCACTTACACCGGCAAGCTGACCGACCCCGTCGTCAAGGAGGTGTTCAGCTGCGCGGCCGGCCGCTATGGCACGACGCTCGACTACGTGAGCCGCACCGTGGATGCGCTGCGCGCGAGCGGCATCCCCGATCGCGCACTGGAAGGGCTGCTCGCGCGATGCCGATGAGGCTCGACAGGCCGGCCGCCGCGCCCGTGCACGCGAAGGAGGCCCCGCGCCCATGAAACCGTCACGCAAATCGCGCATCACGTTGGCCGCGCTGCTCGTTGCCGCGAGCGTGGCGCTGTCCGGCTGCGGCATCCTCGGCTGTGGCGGCGCCGCGACCAACGGCGCGGCCGCCGGCGGCTGCTCTGCCGGCATGCGCTTCTGAGGGTCGGAACGTCGGCCCGGCGTGTCCCGCACGCGACGAAATGCCGCTGACACCGACAGACCGGCCGGTCGCCCGCTTTTTTGCCGCCGCTGCCCCGCCGCCACTTTCTGAGATAGGATGGAGACGAAGGACGGCGCCGCACCAAGCGCGGCCGTTCCCTAGCGGGGCTCGCGCGCGCCGCGTGCCCCTGGCCGGACGGCCGGTGTGACACGGCCGCGCCATGCCCTTGGTGTATCCTTGCCTACTCCGTGACCGCGCGCTCCGGCATGACCCGGGCGCACCACCATGAACGATTCGTATCCCAGTCGTAAGCTCACCGACAAACCGCAAGAAAAGCGCTCGCTGCTCGAGCGCCTGACCGACTTCATCTCGCCCGAGCCGGAATCCCGGACCGAGCTGCTGGAAATCCTCCAGGACGCCCACGAACGCAACCTGATCGACGCCGATTCGCTGTCGATGATCGAAGGCGTGTTCCAGGTGTCCGACCTGTGCGCCCGCGACATCATGGTGCCGCGCGCGCAGATGGACGCGATCAACATCGCCGACAAGCCCGAAGACTTCATCCCGTTCGTTCTCGAGAAGGCACACTCGCGCTACCCCGTGTACGAGGAGAACCGCGACAACGTGATCGGCGTGCTGCTCGCGAAGGACCTGCTGCGCTTCTATGCCGAAGAGGAATTCGACGTGCGCGGCATGCTGCGTCCCGCCGTGTTCATTCCCGAATCGAAGCGCCTGAACGTGCTGCTGCACGACTTCCGCGTGAACCGCAACCACCTCGCGATCGTCGTCGACGAATACGGTGGCGTCGCGGGCCTGATCACGATCGAGGACGTGCTCGAACAGATCGTCGGCGACATCGAGGACGAATACGACTTCGACGAGGAAGCCGGCAACATCATCTCGGGGCCGGACGGCCGCTACCGCGTGCGCGCCCTCACCGAGATCGAACAGTTCAACGAAACGTTCGGCACCGATTTCCCCGACGACGAGGTCGACACGATCGGCGGGCTGATCACCCATCACTTCGGCCGCGTGCCGCACCGCGGCGAGAAGCTGCAGCTCGGCAACCTCGTGTTCGAGATCCAGCGCGGCGATGCGCGCCAGGTCCACGTGCTGCTGGTGCGCCGCAACCCGCTCGCGAGCCGCCGCGCCGAAACCTCGCACGAGGACTGACCGTCTCGCGCCGGCCGCGTCTCCTTCAACCGCTCGCCCTCTTTCGCTTCACATGGACGATCCGATCCCGTCCCGCCCGGCTGGCGGCCTTTTTGCGCCGGCCCCCGGCCGCACGCTGCCGCGCTGGCACTATCCGGCCGCACTGCTCGCCGGCGCGGCCAATACGCTCAGCTTCGCACCGACCCCGCAAGGCGGCTGGCTTCAGCTCGTCGTATTCGTCTGGTTTTTCGCGCAGCTGACGCGCACGTCGAGCTGGCGCGGCGCCGCGCTCACCGGCGGCGCGTTCGGCTTCGGCAACTTCATCAGCGGCATCTGGTGGCTGTACATCAGCATGCACGTATACGGCGAAATGGCCGCGCCGCTCGCGGGCGGCGCGCTGGTGCTGTTCTCGCTCTACCTGTCTCTGTACCCGGCGTTCTCGGCGGGGCTCTGGTCGTTCTGTGCGGGCCATGCATGGCATCGCCGCGAACCCGATCCGCGGCCGTTCTCCCCGACCTGGCACGGCGCGTTCGCCTTCGCGAGCGCATGGGCGCTCGGCGAATGGTTGCGCGGCACCGTGTTTACCGGCTTTCCGTGGCTCGCGAGCGGCTATCCGCAGGTCGACGGCCCGTTCGCGGGCTTCGCACCGGTCGTCGGTGTATACGGGATCGCATGGGTGCTCGCGCTGTTCGCCGCGCTGGTCGTGCAGGCGCTCGTCGCCGCGCGACGGTCGCCCGCATCCGAATCCGGCGGCGCCGGCAATGCGCGCGTGCGCGTCGTCGCGCCGGCCGGCATCGCCGTCGCGCTCGTCGCTGCCGGCATCGGGCTGTCGCAGGCCACGTGGACCGTGCCCGCGAACGCGCCGCTCACGGTGCGGCTGCTGCAGGGCAACGTGAAGCAGGACATCAAGTTCGAGCAGGAAGGCATCGACGCGGCGATCAAGATGTACACGCAGATGATCGTCGAGAAGCCGGCCGACCTGATTGTCACGCCGGAGACCGCGATCGCGGTGATGATCCAGGAGCTGCCCGAGCCGTTCGCCGTCGCGATCCGCAAGTTCAGCGACACGACGGGCTCGGCCGTGCTGTTCGGCGCGGTCGGCGCGTCGGTGACGCCGGACGGTCATTACGTCGACTACACGAACAGCCTGTACGGCGTAACGCCGCATTCGCGCGACATCTATCACTACGACAAGCACCATCTCGTGCCCTTCGGCGAATTCATCCCGTGGGGCTTCCGTTGGTTCGTCGACCTGATGAAGATGCCGCTCGGCGACTTCGCGCGCGGCGCGCCGGTGCAGAAACCGTTCCTCGTGCACAACCAGCCGGTGATGGCCGACATCTGCTACGAGGACTTGTTCGGCGAGGAAATCGCCGCGACGATCCGCGACAACCCGCAGCCGCCCGGCGTGCTCGTCAACGTGACGAACCTCGCGTGGTTCGGCGACACGATCGCGCTCGACCAGCATCTGCAGATCGCGCGGATGCGCGCGCTCGAAACGGGCCGGCCGATGCTGCGCTCGACCAACACGGGGATGACGGCCGCGATCGACGCGCACGGCCGCGTGCTCGGCCAGCTGAAGCCGTTCACGATCGGCTCGCTCGACGTGCGCATCGAAGGCACGAGCGGCTTCACGCCTTACGTGACGAGCGGCAACAACATCGTGCTTGCGGTGTCGCTGGTGCTGCTCGCGTTCGGCTTCACGTTCGGGCCGGGCCTGCGCCGCCGCAACGGCGCGAAGGCCGGCGACGACCGCAACACCTGACGCATCGGGCGGCCGTCGCACGCGGTGCAGCGGCCGCTCAGCCGCTCCGCTGCGTGTCCGCGGCCAGGCCGCGCAGGTCCCGCCCGAGCGCCTCCATCACCGGCGCCCATGCGCCGAACGTCGGCTGCCGGTACAGCGTCGCGGTCGGATACCACGGGCTGTCGGTGCGCTCGAGCAGCCACGGCCAGTGCGGATTCACGTCGAGCAGCACCCAGGTGCGCGCGCCGAGCGCGCCCGACAGGTGCGCGACCGACGTGCACACCGTGATCACCAGATCCAGCGCGCCGATGAACGCGGCCGTGTCGTCGAAACTCTTCAGTTCGGCGGTGAAGTCCTCGATCGCGAAACCGGCCGCGCGCGCCGCGGCGACATCCGCGTCCGCCCCCGGCTGCAGCGAATGGAACGTGACGCCGTCGGTACCGCGAAACGCATCCGCATAGCGTTCGAGCCCGACGCGCCGGAACGGATTGCGCTGGTGCCCCGCGCTGCCCGTCCACACGAGCCCGACCTTCAGCCGGCCGTCGCCCGCGAGCCGCGCCCGCCATGCGTCGCGCGCGTGCGGATCGGCATGCAGGTACGGCACCGACGCGCCGAGCGTCGACGTCTCCATCCCGAGCATCAGCGGCAGGCCGATGAGCGGCACTTCATAGTCGAAGGCAGGCAGCTCGTCGACGCCGCCGCCCGCGCTGAATGCGTCTGCGTGCGAGCCGAGGCTGCGCCGCATCAACGTGCCCACTTGCGGAAACGCGTTCCATGCGAGCCGGCCGCCCTCGCGGTGCACGCGCTCCGCGAGCGGCGCGACAAAGCGCGCGAACTGCAGCACGTCGCCGAGCCCCTGCTCGCCCCAGACGAGCAGCGTCTTCCCCGCGAGCGGCTCGCCCTGCCAGCGCGGGCCGGGCAGCGCCGGCCGGCGCCCGCGCAGCTCGCCGGCGCCGTCCCAGCGCGCCTCGTGGCCGCGCCAGCCGGCCGCGTAGTTGCCGCGCACGAGCTGGATGATCGCGAGGTTGAAGCGGAACGACGCGTCGTCGGGCGCCAGCTCGCATGCACGCGCGGCGTAGCGCTCGGCGTCGTCCCAGCGCTGCGCCTCCTTCATCGCCATCGCGATGTTGTTCAGCGCGAGCGCATTGTCGGGCGCGATCTCCGCGAGCCGCGCCGCGCACGCGAGCGCGCCGTCGAGGTCGAGCGAGGCGAGCCGCGCGACGATCAGGTTGATCCACGCCTGCACGTCGTGCGGGTCGGCTTCCACGGCCGCGCCGAGCAGCGCGATTTCCTCGCGGCGATCGCCGCCCGACAGCCGCAGCGCGATCGCCAGGTTGTTGCGCAGCGACGGCCAGCGCGGATCGAGCGCATAAGCGGCGCGGTATGGCGCGACGGCATCCGCATGACGGCCGACCATCTGCAGTGCGTAGCCGTGATTGAAACGGGCACCGGCGTCCGCATGAATGCGCACCGCGCACTCGGCCAGCGCGAGCGCGTCGGCCGTGCGCTGCCGCGCGACGAGCGTCACGGTGAGCTGCGAGAGCGCGGCCATGTCGACCGCGTGCAGATGGCCGGCGGCGGCGAGCCAGAGTGCGTGCGCGTCGTGCTCGCCGCGCGCTTGCGCGTCGGCGGCCTGTCCGAGCAGCGCGAGCAGCGGCGGCATCAGTGGAATGAGGAGATCGTTCGAATCGTCCATGCGGTCCGTAGTGGAAAATCGGTCGCGCGGCAGGCGTCGCGCGCACCGTGATACGCGCATCTTAACGCCCGCGCATGGCGGCGCGGCAGGCGGTGCGACAAGCGCATCGCGACGCCGCACGCGCGAGCACACCGCGCGCGCCGGCAACCCGCGCACGGGCGCCCCGCGGCTCTCCGGAACACGCCGGCAGCCCCTTCGTCCGCGTTCCGGCCGCATCCGCCCGCCGATCCGGTAAAATTGCACGTTTCAGCACACTAACAAGCCGCGCCGCCGCGCGAGCCGACCCTCCGGGCCCGCCCGGAGCGCCGCCCGCAACGGAGCGCCAGCGCCACGAAGGCTCTTCATGCTTACGTTTCAGCAAATCATCCTGACGCTGCAGTCCTACTGGGACAAGCAGGGTTGCGCCCTGCTCCAGCCCATCGACATGGAAGTCGGCGCGGGCACGTCGCACGTTCACACGTTCCTGCGCGCGGTCGGCCCCGAGCCGTGGCGCGCCGCCTACGTGCAGCCGTCGCGCCGCCCGAAGGACGGCCGCTACGGCGAGAACCCGAACCGCCTGCAGCATTACTACCAGTACCAGGTCGTGCTCAAGCCGGCGCCGGAAAACATCCTCGACCTGTACCTCGGTTCGCTGGAAGCGCTCGGCTTCGACCTGAAGCAGAACGACGTGCGCTTCGTCGAGGACGACTGGGAAAATCCGACGCTCGGCGCGTGGGGTCTCGGCTGGGAAGTGTGGCTGAACGGGATGGAAGTCACGCAGTTCACGTATTTCCAGCAGGTCGGCGGCCTCGACTGCAAGCCGGTGCTCGGCGAGATCACCTACGGCCTCGAGCGCCTCGCAATGTACCTGCAGAAGGTCGAGAACGTGTACGACCTCGTGTGGACCGAGTGGGAAGAGCAGGGCCCGAACGGCCCCGAGCTGCGCCGCCTGTCGTACGGCGACGTCTACCACCAGAACGAGGTCGAGCAGTCGACCTACAACTTCGAGCACGCGAACGTCGACCTGCTGTTCACGTTCTTCAACAGCTACGAAGCGGAAGCGAAGAAGATGATCGACGCGCAGCTCGCGCTGCCCGCGTACGAACTCGTGCTGAAGGCCGGCCACACGTTCAACCTGCTCGACGCGCGCGGCGCGATCTCGGTGACGGAACGTGCGGCGTACATCGGCCGCATCCGCGCGCTGTCGCGTCTCGTCGCGCAGGCTTACTACGACTCGCGCGAGAAGCTCGGCTTCCCGATGCTCGGCAACCCGCCGGGCGTGCCGGGCCTCACCACCGACGCCCAGGACGCCGCCCAGCCGGCATGGGCGCCGCCGCTCAAGGTCGAACGCAAGATCGATCAGGACTGACGAGACGAGATTTATTCCAGACATGACGCACAATCATCCCGCCCCCCTGCTCGTCGAACTGCTGACCGAAGAGCTGCCGCCGAAGGCCCTCGCGCGCCTCGGCGACGCATTCGCCGAAGGTCTCGCGCAACGCCTCGCGGCGCGCGACCTCGTCGAAGGCGACCTCGTATTCGAACGCTACGCCACGCCGCGCCGCCTCGCGGTCGTCGTGCAGAACGTGCGCGCCGTCGCGCCTGAAAAGCAGGTCCGCGAAAAGGTGCTGCCCGTGTCGGTCGCCCTCGATGCCGAAGGCAAGCCGACCGCCCCGCTCGCGAAGAAGCTCGCGGCGCTCGGCCATCCGAACCTGTCGATCGCCGATCTCGAGCGCGCGCAGGACGGCAAGGCCGAGGCGTTCTTCGTCAACTACTCGGCCGCCGGCGCGACGCTCGCCGACGGGCTGCAGGCCGCGCTCGACGAAACCCTCGAGAAGCTGCCGATCCCGAAGGTCATGACCTACCAGCGCCCGGACGGCTCCGACGTCAAGTTCGTGCGCCCGGTGCACCGCCTGACCGTGCTGCACGACGATCGGATCGTGCCCGTCACGGCGTTCGGCGTCGATGCCGGCGACACCACGCTCGGCCACCGCTTCCTGTCCGACGGCCTCGTCGCGATCCAGCACGCACGCGCGTATGCCGACACGCTGCGCGACAAGGGCCGCGTGATCGCGCACTTCGCCGATCGCCGCGAAACGATTCGCACGCAGCTGAACGAGCACGCGAACGGCGACACCGTCGTGATGCCCGAATCGCTGCTCGACGAAGTGACGTCGCTGGTCGAATGGCCGGTCGTCTATCCGTGCCGCTTCGAGGACGAATTCCTGCAGGTTCCGCAGGAATGCCTGATCCTCACGATGCAGACCAACCAGAAGTATTTCGCGCTGACCGACATCGCCGGCAAGCTGCGCTCGCGCTTCCTGATCGTGTCGAACATCGAGACGAAGACGCCGGGCGAGATCGTCGAGGGCAACGAGCGCGTCGTGCGCCCGCGCCTCGCCGATGCGAAGTTCTTCTTCGAGCAGGACAAGAAGAAGCCGCTCGCCGACCGCGTGCCGCTGCTCGCGAACGTCGTCTATCACAACAAGCTCGGTTCGGCGCTCGCGCGCGTCGAGCGCCTCGAAACGCTGGCCGGCGAGATCGCGCCCGCGATCGGCGCCGACGCCACGCACGCGAAGCGCGCCGCGCGCCTCGCGAAGGCCGACCTGCTGACCGACATGGTCGGCGAGTTCCCGGAACTGCAGGGCACGATGGGCACGTACTACGCACGCCACGACGGTGAGCCCGACGACGTCGCGCTCGCCTGCGCCGAGCACTACCAGCCGCGCTTCTCCGGCGACGCGCTGCCGACCACGCCGGTGTCCACCGCCGTCGCGCTGGCCGACAAGCTCGAGACGATCGTCGGCATCTGGGGCATCGGCCTCGCGCCGACCGGCGAGAAGGATCCGTTCGCGCTGCGCCGTCACGCGCTCGGCGTGCTGCGCCTGCTGGTCGAGAAGCAGCTGCCGCTCGATCTCGTGTCGCTGCTGCGCACGGCCCACGCACGCTTCGAAGGCGTGCCGGGCGTCGCGGAATCGACCGACGCGATCTTCGCGTTCTTCATGGACCGCCTGCGCGGCCTGCTGCGCGAGCGCGGCTACACGGCCGGCGAAGTCGACGCGGTGCTGAGCCTGAACCCGACGCGCGTCGACGATCTCGTCGCGCGCCTCGACGCGGTGCGCGAATTCACGCGCCTCGCGGAAGCCGAAGCGCTCGCGGCCGCGAACAAGCGGATCTCGAACATCCTGAAGAAGTCGGAAGGCGGCGCGAACGGTGCAGTGCAGCCGACGCTGCTCGTCGAGGCCGCCGAAAAGGCGCTGCACGAACAGCTCGCGGCCGTGACGCCACACGTGCAGTCGCAGCTCGAGGCGCGTGCGTACACGGGCGCGCTGTCGGCGCTCGCCGCGCTGCGCGCGCCAGTCGACACGTTCTTCAACGACGTGATGGTCAACGCCGAGGACCCCGCGCTGCGCGCGAACCGTCTCGCGCTGCTGTCCGCGCTGCATCAGCAGATGAACTGCGTCGCCGACATCTCGAAGCTCGCCGCATAAGGGCCGAACGATGCCGACCAGCCCCAACCGCAAGCTCGTCGTCCTCGACCGGGACGGCGTGATCAACGTCGATTCGGACGCGTTCATCAAGACGCCCGACGAGTGGATCGCGCTGCCCGGCAGCCTCGAGGCGATCGCACGACTCAACCACGCGGGCTATCGCGTGGTCGTCGCGACCAACCAGTCCGGCATCGGCCGCGGGCTGTTCGACATGGCGGCGCTCAACGCGATGCACCTGAAGATGCATCGCGCGGCGGCCGCCGTCGGCGCGCGCATCGACGCCGTGTTCTTCTGCCCGCACGTGTCGGAAGATCACTGCGACTGCCGCAAGCCAAAGCCCGGCATGATGCAGATGATCGCGGAGCGCTTCGAGGTCGACCCCGGTCACACACCGGCCGTCGGCGATTCCCTGCGCGACCTGCAGGCCGGCGTCGCGGTCGGCTTCAAGCCGCACCTCGTGCTGACCGGCAAGGGCAAAAAGACGCTCGCCGCGGGCAATCTGCCGGACGGCACGAAGGTCCACGACGACCTGCGCGCGTTCGCGCTCGACTTCCTTTCACACGAACACGAGTGATGCGGCCGCCGCGCGCATCCTCCCTACTGTCAGACCCACGCCGATGCGCTTCGTCCGCTCCCTGCTGCTGCTGATCTACTTCATCGTGTACACGGTGCCTTACGCCACCGCGTGCTTCATCGCGTTCCCGTTCATGCGTCCCGACGCGCGCTACTGGATGGCGGCCGGCTGGTGCAAGTCGACGCTGTGGGTCGTGCGCTGGCTGAACGGCATCCGCTACCGCATCGAAGGGATGGAAAACCTGCCCGACGGCCCGGCCGTGCTGCTGTCGAAGCACCAGTCCGCGTGGGAGACGCTCGCGTTTCCGGCGCTGATGCCGAAGCCGCTCTGCTACGTGTTCAAGCGCGAACTGCTGTACGTGCCGTTCTTCGGCTGGGCGCTCGGGCTGCTGCACATGGTCAACATCAACCGCAAGGAAGGCAAGAACGCGTTCGCGTCGGTGATCCGTCAGGGCAAGAAGCGCCTGTCTCAAGGTGCCTGGATGATCATGTTCCCGGAAGGCACACGCACGCCGGTCGGCAAGCAGGGCAAGTACAAGACGGGCGGCGCGCGCTTCGCGATCGAAACCGGCACGCCGGTCGTGCCGATCGCGCACAATGCAGGTCGCGTGTGGCCGCGCAATTCGTTCACGAAATTCCCGGGCGTCGTCACCGTGTCGATCGGCAAGCCGATTCCCGTCGACGGCAAGACGCCCGACGTATTGAACTCGCAGGTCGAAGCATGGATCGAAGCGGAAATGCGCCGCATCGATCCCGACTCCTATCGCCAGCCGGGCAATGCCGGCGCGCGCGATGCCGCGCGCGTCTGAATCACCCGGATTGCAGCCGTTGCGAACGACGAAACGAAGCGAACTGATGAAAAAGCGTCCGCGGCCACGGCCTGCCGTCGTGGCCCTCGATCATCGCCAGATGGACCTGCCGCTCTTCGACGGGCCGGCGGCATCGCCGGCACCGTCGGCGCCCGCCGCACCGCCCTCGCCGCCTGAAGCGGCTGCTGCTCCCGCGGTGCCCACGGCGCCGCTCGATCCGGGCCCTGCGCCCGATCGCTCCCGCGTCCGCACATTCGCACTCGACAGCCGTGTGCTCGAATATCGGCTGAAGCGCTCCGCGCGCCGCACGATCGGCTTCACGATCGACGGCAGCGGGCTGTCGATCACCGCGCCGCGCTGGGTCACGCTCGCCGACATCGAAGCCGCCATCGCCGAGAAGCAGCGCTGGATCTTCGCGAAGCTCACGGAGTGGAAAACCCGCACCGAGCAGCGCGCGCTGCCGCAGATCGACTGGCGCGACGGCGCGCAGCTGCCGTATCTCGGCAAGACGATCACGATCGCGCTCGGCGCCGGTGCGCTCGCCTTCGACGCCGATGCGCAGCGGCTGTCGCTGCCGCTGCCGGCGCAAGCCGACATGCAGCAGATCAAGGATCGCGTGCAGGGCTGGCTGCAGGGCGAAGCGAAGCGGATTTTCGGCGAACGCCTCGTCGTCTATGCGGAAATGCTCGGCGTCACGTATTCGATGTATGCGCTGTCGTCGGCCGCGACACGCTGGGGCAGCTGCTCGAGCGACGGCAAGATCCGGCTGAACTGGCGGCTGATCCATTTCCCGATGTCGATCATCGACTACGTCGTCGCGCACGAGCTGTCGCACCTGCGCGAAATGAACCACAGCCCGGCCTTCTGGCAGACCGTCGAATCGATCTTTCCGGAATTCCGCGAAGCGCGGCACACGCTCAAGCATCACCCGCCCGAGCTGCTGCCATCGCTGTAACGCGATCGGCCGCACCGAAAATACGAACGGGCGATGCGGATTCCTCCGCATCGCCCGTTTTTCTTGCCCGCCACGCCCATCGTGCGTCGCGCGCCGCTCATCCCGCGCTCAGTGCGCCTTCTTCTGGATGAACTCGATCTTGTAGCCGTCCGGATCCTCGACGAAAGCGATCACGGTCGTGCCGTGCTTCATCGGCCCCGCTTCGCGGGTCACCTTGCCGCCTTGCGCCTTGATCTTGTCGCAGGCCGAGTACGCGTCGTCGACTTCCACCGCCAGGTGGCCGAAGCCATTGCCGAGATCGTAGGACGACGTATCCCAGTTATGGGTCAGCTCGATCACGGTGCCCGTGCTTTCCGCTTCATAGCCGACGAACGCGAGCGTGAACTTGCCTTCCGGATAATCCTCGCGACGCAGCAGCTTCATGCCGAGCAATTCGGTGTAGAACTTGATCGAGCGGTCGAGATCGCCGACTCGCAGCATCGTATGCAGCAAACGCATGTGTTGTACTCCTGTGGGGACTTTCCAGAAGCGGAAATTCTACCGGAGTCGGGTGAATCCCGCCGCCGGCGCCCCGTCCGCGGTCGGCCGCTACCGGGCTTCCTGAGGGCGCGCCCGATGCCCGTGCGGCGGCAGTCATCACCGCACCCGACGGCACCCTGCAAGTCCACCGATCGGGTAACATCCTCCCACCTCGCACCAAAAGCGGGCATGCCGTCCACCGCTTGAACGCGACCACCACCTCATTCAGCCACACAGCCTGCCGTGCGAAACCGCCGAATCGAGCGCGCCGGACGCGACCTCCGTCCACCGCTGCCCATGTCCGTGCCCCCTTCCCGCCGCATCGGCGAGGTCCGTCGATGACCGCGCTCGCCGGCACGCCCGCGCGCCGGCCGCTCGACACGCGCGCCATCGGTGTGATGTTGCTGCTGTGCGCGATCTGGGGCTTCCAGCAGGTCGCGATCAAGAGCACGAACGCCGCGATCCCGCCGATGTTCCAGGCCGGGCTGCGCTCGGTGATCGCCGCGCTCCTGCTGTGGGGCTGGGCCCGCTCGCGCGGCACGCCGCTGTTCCGCGCGGACGGCACGCTCGGCGCGGGCATCGCGGCGGGTGCGCTGTTCGCCGGCGAGTTCGTCTGCGTGTTCTTCGGGCTGACGCTGACGAGCGCGTCGCACATGGCGATCTTCCTGTACACGGCCCCGTGCTTCACGGCGCTCGGCCTGCACCTGTTCGCGCCGGGCGAGCGGCTGCAGCGCGTCCAGTGGGCCGGCGTCGGGCTCGCGTTCGCCGGCATCGCGCTCGCGTTCGCGGACGGCTTCCTCAAGCCGCGCGCGCCCGGCGCATCGGTATTGGCCGGGCTCGCCGGCGACGCGCTCGGCATCCTCGGCGGCGCGATGTGGGCCGCGACGACGGTCGTCGTGCGCTCGACGTCGCTCGCGCGGACCAGCGCGAGCAAGACGCTGTTCTACCAGCTCGCGGTGTCGGCCGTCGTGCTGATCGCGCTCGCCGCGCTGCTCGGCCAGACGTCGTTCGCGCAGGTCACGCCGATCGCGCTCGCGAGCCTCGCGTACCAGTCGGTGATCGTCGCGTTCGTCAGCTATCTGTCGTGGTTCTGGCTGCTGACGCGCTACAGCGCGTCGCGGCTGTCGGTATTCACGTTCCTGTCGCCCTTGTTCGGCGTCGCGTTCGGCGTGCTGCTGCTCGGCGAATCGGTCGGCTGGCGCTTCATGTCCGCGGCCGCGCTGGTGCTGACCGGGATCGCGCTCGTCAACGCGCCGCCGCGCGGGCGCGCGTAACGCCGCCCGGCCGAGGCCCGCCCTCGACGCGAAGTGCGCGGAACAACAAAAAGGCTGCCCGTCAGGGCAGCCTCATGAATCTCGAGCCGGCGGACGCCACGCGCGTTGTGCCCGCGTGGTCCTGCTACTCCGCGGCCTTGCGCACCTTCGCAAGCGCCTGCGCGACGGCGACATATTCGGCCACGCTCACATCCTCCGCGCGTCGCGCGAGGTCGAAGCCGAGCCCGTCGAAATCGATCGTCTCGCGGTAGTCGCCGAGCGTGTTGCGCAGCATCTTCCGACGCTGCGAGAACGCAGCCGTGACCACTTCGCCGAGCAGCACGGGATCGACGTCCGGCAGTTCGTGCGGCTCGTACGGAATCATCCGGACGATCGCCGAATCGACCTTCGGCGGCGGCTGGAACGACTCCGGCGGCACGTCGAGCATCTTGTCCATCACGTAGCGGTACTGCAGCATCACCGACAACCGCGAGAACGCCTTCGTGCCCGGCTCCGCGACCATCCGTTCGACGACCTCGTTCTGCAGCATGAAATGCTGGTCGATGACCACACCGGCGAACGTCATCAGGTGAAACAGCAGCGGGCTGGAAATGTTGTACGGCAGGTTGCCGACGATCCGCAGCGACGGCTTGTCGCGGGGCGCCGCGAGCGAGCCGAAGTCGAACGCGAGCGCGTCGCCCTCGTGCAGCTCCAGCAGTGCGCCGAAGCGCTGCTTCAGGCGCCCGATCAGGTCGCGGTCGAGCTCGACCGCGTGCAGCGGCGACTCGGGCGTCGCGAGACGCGCGATCAGCGGCTCGGTCAGCGCGCCGAGGCCGGGGCCGATCTCGACCATTCGCTGGCCGCGCGCGGGGCCGATCGTCGCGACGATCGAGTCGATCACGCCGTGATCGACGAGGAAGTTCTGCCCGAAGCGCTTGCGCGCGAAGTGGCCTTGGTGCTGTCTGCTGTTCGACATCGACTGAGAAAAACGAAAAATACGACGAATGAAGTCAGGGCTGGGGCCGTGCGCGTCAGGCCACGCGGCGATGCCGTGCCATCGTGACGGCCGTGTCGAGCGCGGCGACCATGCTGCCCGGATCCGCGCGGCCCGTGCCGGCCAGATCCAGCGCGGTGCCGTGATCGACCGACGTGCGGATGATCGGCAGCCCGAGCGTGACGTTGATGCCCTCGCCGAAGGTCGCATACTTCAGCACGGGCAAGCCCTGATCGTGGAACATCGCGAGCACGCAATCGGCGTCCTCGAGATAGCGCGGCTGGAACAGCGTATCGGCCGGATACGGGCCGCGCGCGTCGATGCCCTGCGCTTGCGCGCGCGCGAGCGCCGGCGAGATCACGTCGATCTCCTCGCGCCCGAGATAGCCGTTCTCGCCCGCGTGCGGGTTCAGTCCCGTCACGAGGATGCGCGGCGCGGCGAGGCCGAAGTCACGCCGCAGGTCGCGATCGACGATCGCCAGCGTCTCGACGAGCCCATCGGTCGTCAGCGCGGCCGACACGTCCTTCAGCGGCAGGTGCGTGGTCGCGAGCGCGACGCGCAGCGGCCGCTCGCCCGTGCCCGCCAGCATCATCACGACACGTGGCGTGTGCGTGCGTTCCGCAAGGTATTCGGTATGGCCGGTAAACGGCACGCCGGCATCGTTGATCGTGCTCTTCTGCAGTGGCGCGGTGACGATCGCGTCGAACCGGCCCGCCGACGCGCCGTCGATCGCGGCATCGAGCAGCGCGAGCACGTAGCGGCCGTTGGCCGCATCGAGCTTGCCTGCCTGCGCGGGCACGGCGAGCGGATGGTGCTCGACCGACACCGGCCCGCCGCCGGAGAGCACTGCCCGGTCGACACCGACAGCCGCCGCGCGCGCGTCGAGCAGCGCGGCGTCGCCGAGCACGGTGAAATGCGCGCCCGGCCAGCGCCGCGCGGCATCCTGCAACGCCTGCACGGTCAGTTCCGGGCCGACACCCGCGGGTTCGCCGGTCGTGATCGCGATCTGCAGCGCGGATGCCGTCATGTGAAGCTCGCTCAGTTCGCCGGGCCGACGCCGCCGATCTTGTACTGCACGTACGACGAATCGCGCAGCTCGCGCAGCCAGTCGGCATACGCCTGCTCGGCCTTGCGCTGACCGATCGCCTGGCGCGCGATATCCATCTGCTGCTGCACCGAGCCTTCCGCTTCGCGGCGCTCCATCACCTGGATCAGGTGGTAGCCGTACTCGGTACGAATCGGCTGGCTGATCTGGCCGTCCTGCAGATTGTTCATCGCGCGCTCGAATTCCGGCACGGTCTCGCCCGGGCTGATCCAGCCGAGATCGCCACCCTGCGACGCCGAACCGTCCTGCGAGTAGGTGCGCGCGAACTTCGCGAAATCGCCGCCCGCCTCGACCTGGCGGCGGATGTCCTGCAGTTGCTGGCGCGCCTGGCCTTCCGACTTGCCTTCTCCGACACGCAACAGGATGTGGCGCACGTGCGTCTGGACGATCTTCGGTGCCGCGGCGGTTGCGCCCTGGCTCTGGCGGCGGTCGACGAGACGCACGATCTCGAAGCCGTCCGGCACGCGGATCAGCGTCGGGTTGACCTGGCCCGGACGCAGCTTCGATGCGGCGTCGACGACGTCGGCCGGCAGCGCGCCGGGTGCCTTGAAGCCGAGGTCGCCACCCTTCTTCGCGTCGTTCGCTTCCGAATTGTTCTTCGCGAGCTTTTCGAAATCGGCGCCCGACGTGGCCTGCTGCAGCAGCGCTTCTGCCTTCTTCTGCGCGGCTTCGATGTCGGCCTGCGGCGCGTTGGTCGGTGCCTTGATGAAGATGTGCTGGAAGCGCAGGTCCTGCTGCTGCGATGCGTTCGGCCCGCGCTGGCTCGCGATGTAGTTCGCCACCTCGGCGTCCGACACGGTGATCTTGCCGTCGACCTCGCGCTCGCGCAGCTTCGACAGCATCAGCTCGGTGCGGGCGTCGCTCGTGAACACGCTCCAGGGCACGCCTTGCGCCACGATCCGCGCGCGATACTGCTCGAGCGTCATCCCGTTCGCCTGCGCGAGGCGCTGCAGCGTGGACTGCACGGTTGCGTCGTCGATTCGGATCCCGTCATCCTTGGCCTTCTGCACCTGGATGCGTTCGAGCACCATCTGGTTCAGCACCTGCGCGCGCAGCTGGTCGGCCGGCGGCACGGGTGCGTTCTGCTGCTGCAGCCGGCGCGAGATCAGGCCGACGCGCTGATCGAGTTCGCGGCCCGTGATCACGTCGTTGTTGACGACCGCGACGACTTCGTCGGCGAGCTGCGCGCCTTGCGAACCGAGCGCCTGCGCCGCGGCCGGCGCGGCGGCGAGCAGCGCGGCGGACGCGGCGAGGCTGGACACGACTGCCGCGAAACGAAGGTTTTTCTTCATTGCCACTGATACTCCATTGAAATCGTGCTGACCGGTGCAGACAAAGCCGGCGTTACTCGTAGTTGCTGAAGCGGGACATCGGCGGCGGCGGCGGCGGCAACGGCGTATAGCCCGGCACTCCGGCGCGGAATGCGGATACGAGCCCGTTGTCGACCGTCGACAAGCCCTTGAGCGTCAGTTGCGCCATGAATCGCGTCGACGAGTTCTGCTGCCCCGACGAGTTGATGCCGTTCGCAAACCGCTGCACCCCGACTCCGAGCGCCCAGCAATCCGCGTCGTATTGTAAGCCGAGCAGACCGTCGACGACCCGGTCGGCGGCCAGGTCGTAGTTGAAGCGGCCGATCGCATACAGGCGGCGCGTGAGCGGCCATTGGGCGGACACCAGGAACTGGTTGATCGGCTGGTTGTCGAGCGTCGTGTTCGCACGCGTATAGCGGTAGCCGACGTTGATCACGCGGCGCTCGCCCGGGCTGAACCCGAAACCGATGCTCGACTTCACGAGCTGGTTGTTGTTCTGGTTGTACTGGAACGCCGTCTCCGACATGAAGCCGGAACCGAGCTTCAGCGCTGCGCCCACGATCAGGTCGGAGTGGCGCGCCTGCACCGCGCTCTGGCCGGAGTTCAGCGTCACGCGCTGGTCGGCGAAATAGTACTGCTGCGCGATCACGAAACGCGCACGCTCGTCGCCGGTGCGCGGATCGATGAAGCGCGACGTCAGGCCGGCCGTGATCCGGTTCGCATCGGCGATCCGGTCGTTGCCCACGAACGTGTTCGGCTGGTAGATCTCCGCGAGCCCGAAGTCCGATTCCGCGGTGTCGAACAGCGGCGCGTTCGACTGGTCTCGATACGGTGTGTACACGTAGTACAGGCGCGGCTCGAGGGTCTGGATGAAGTCCTGGCCGAACAGGCGCACCGAGCGGTCGAAGATCAGGCCCGTATCGAAGCTCACGGTCGGGATCGACTCGGTGAAGTGCTTCGGGCGGTTCAGCGAGCTCGCCGACAGGTGGTTCAGGTCGTACGAGGCGAAGTGATACTGGACCTTCGGCACGACGAAGTAGCCCGGGCCGTACACACCGTATGCGATGTACGGGTTGAAGACGATCCGGTCGCCTTCGGTCGCATCGGCGGTCGTGATGCGGAACCGCGAATAGTCGGCTTCCGCGCCGAAGTCGAAGCCGCCGACGTTGTACTTCGTGTACTTCACGTTCAGCTGCGGCTCGCGGCTGTACGGCGCGATCGACGGCGGCAGCGTCTGCCAGTGCTGGTAACGCGCGAGCACCGACCACGGGCCGTTGTTGTACGTGAGGCCGGCTTCCTGCTGGTACAGCGTCTGTGTCCCGTTGACGAACTGGTTCATCGACCCAAGGTCTTCGGGATACGTATTGTCCGAGACCTTGTTGTAGTAGACGTAGCCGCCGAAACCGCCACCGAAGTTCTGCTGGTGCTGCCAGTAGATCGCGTAGCGGTTGCGGTGCGCGAGCCGGTCGTCCGGCAGGTAATTGGCCGTAAACGTTCCCGAATACGACGGCGACAGGTAGCGGAACGTCGCTTCCGTCTGCACGCCGCGCCGAGAGATGATGCGCGGCGTGATCGTCAGGTCGCGGTTCGGCGCGATGTTGAAGTAGTACGGCAGCGACAGCTCGAACCCGTTGTTCGAGTTCATCGAGAACGTCGGCGGCAAGAGGCCGCTGCGCCGCTCGCCCGACAGCGGGAACGTCATCCACGGGCTCGCGAAGATCGGCACGCCCTGGAAGAACAGCACGCCGTTGCGCGCGGTGCCTTCGTCGGCACCCGTGTCGAAGTCGAAACGGCTGCCCTTGATGTACCACGCGGGGTTCGTCGAGCACTGGCACGCGGTGTAGGTGCCGTTGACGAACACCGAGCGCTCGCTGTCGAGCAGGTCGACGCGCTCCGCGCTGCCGGACCCGCCCGTCACGTTGAAGTGGTACTTCGGCGCCGTCATGAAGCCCTGGTTCGCCTCGACCTTCAGATGCGCCTCGGGGCCCGCGAACGACGTGCCACCATTGATCACCTTGACCTGGCCGTACGCATCGGCCATGTCGGTATCCTGATCGTAGTGGATCGCGTCCGCCTTCACGACCGCGTCGCCGCGGCGCAGCTCGGCCGAGCCCTTTGCGGCGAGGTCCTGATCGGCCGTGCCGCTCGTACGGTCGGCAATCACGAAGGCGGCCGGCTTCGCGCCGTCCTTCAGCGGATGATCTTCGAGCTGCGGGGCGAGACGCAGGTCCCACGGCGAGTCGAGCGGCTGCGGCTGCGCGGCCGCGCCCGACAGCTGCGCGTACGACACGGCCGGCACGAGGCCGGGCACGGCCAGCAGCGCGAGCGCGAGCCGCCGTTTGCGCGGCGCCCCGTCACCGGGGAAGACATTCGGGAATAGCGGTTTGGGCGGCATCTATCGTTTGGCGAATCGCCCCTTGTCAACCGCTCCTGCACGGCACATTCGCGCGCGGCGGGCCGCGCCGTCGCACCGCGACTGCGGCTGAGCGCAAACCGGGGAGGCGATCGGGCGGACGGCGCGACAGGCGGCAAGCCTGCACGGCGGAAGCTGACGCGGGGCGCGTCAAAAAAGTCGTGGGGTATTATATGGCAAGACGTTCCCCCCTCCGCCGAGTTTCATGACACCCCCATCCGCCGCATCCCAGCCCGACGCCCGCCTCGACGCACTGACCGCGTGGCTGCGCCCGCTCGCCGAGCGCTTCGCCCTCGACCTGTCGACCCTCGCACCCGCGTCGTCGGATGCCAGTTTCCGCCGCTATTTCCGGGTCGCGTCGACCACGCGCCCCGGCGGCTCGCTGATCGCGGTCGACGCGCCGCCGCCCGAGAAGTGTCGCGAATTCGTTCAGGTCGCGCAGTTGCTCGCCGCGGCCGGCGACCACGTGCCGGACGTGCTGGCCCACGATTTCGACGCGGGCTTCATGCTCGTCACCGACCTCGGCCGCACGTCGTACATCTCGGTGCTCGATCCGGCCGACCCGGTCGCGGCGCGCCCGTTGATGCGCGACGCGCTCGACGCGCTGATCCGCTTCCAGCTGAACTCGAAGCCCGACGTGCTACCGCCGTTCGACGAGGCATTCCTGCGCCGCGAGATGGAGCTGCTGCCCGAATGGTTCGTCGGCCGGCACCTCGGCAAGCCCGTCACCGACGCAATGCGCGGCACGCTCGACCGCACCTTCGCACTGCTGGTCGCGAGCGCCCATGCGCAGCCGCAGGGCTTCATGCTGCGCGATTTCATGCCGCGCAACCTGATGGTCTGCGAGCCGAACCCCGGCGTGCTCGACTTCCAGGACGCCGTGTACGGGCCGCTGACGTACGACGTCGTGTCGCTGCTGCGCGACGCGTTCATCAGCTGGGACGAGGAGTTCGAGCTCGACTGCTTCGCGTATTACTGGGAAAAGGCGAAGAAGGCCGGACTGCCGGTCGATCCGGACTTCGGCGAGTTCTACCGCCAGCTCGAGTGGATGGGGCTGCAGCGCCACATCAAGATCCTCGGCCTGTTCGCACGGATCAACTACCGAGACGGCAAGCCGCATTACCTGAACGATCTGCCGCGCTTCCTCGCGTACGCGCGCAAGGTCGCGCTGCGCTACCGCCCGCTCGTGCCGTTCGCGAAGCTGCTCGACGAGCTCGAGGGCAAGGGCGCGGCAGACGTCGGCTATACGTTCTGACCGCCCTCACATTCAGCCGAACATGAGCACTACCCTGACCACGGCGATGATCTTCGCCGCCGGGCGCGGCGAACGGATGCGCCCGCTGACCGACACCCGCCCGAAGCCGCTGCTCGAAGTCGGCGGCAAACCGCTGATCGTCTGGCAGATCGAGGCGCTCGCGCGCGCGCGCATCGAGACGATCGTGATCAACCACGCATGGCTCGGCGAACAGCTCGAGGCGACGCTCGGCGACGGCTCGCGCTGGGGTGTGCGGCTCGCGTATTCGGCCGAAGGCGACGCGCTGGAAACCGCCGGCGGCATCGCACAGGCGCTGCCGCTGCTCGAGCGCGACGGCCGGCCGACGGTGTTCGCGGCGGTCGCGGGCGACGTGTACTGCGCATTCGACTACCGGACGCTTGCCGCCCGCGCCGCGCGGATGGCCGCGCTCGACGCGCCTGCGATGCATCTCGTGATGGTGCCGAACCCGCCGTTCCATCCGGACGGCGATTTCGTGCTCCACGACGACGGCCGGCTGGCGCTCGCCGGCGCCCCGCGCGTCACGTTCGGCAGCATCGCCGTGTACGACACGCGGATGTTTCGCGACATCGTGCCCGGCACGCATCGGCCGCTGACGCCGTATTTCAAGGCGACCATCGAGGCCGGCCGCGCGAGCGGAGAATTGTATGAAGGTATCTGGGAGAACGTCGGCACGCCCGCGCAGCTGGGCGAACTGGATGCGCGGCTGCGTGCCGCCGCAGGCTGATCGTTTCGCGGCTGGCCGTCGAGCCACAGGGCGCGGCGGCCAAGGGCCCGCAAGGCCGATGACGGCCCGGCCGATCGCCGACAGGCCGCTCCTGAATCAAATGCCGCGAACGCTGCGCCGGAGCGCCCGGCGGTGACGGCGGCACAGCGCCGCCCGATGCCGAACGGCCGGCGAACCAACCGTTCCCGCGCCGCCCGGCGCGGCATCCACGCTCACGCGGCCTCGGCCGCTTCTCCGCCCGCCGCCGCGCGCTGCTGCTGCAGCGCCCACATCTGCGCATACAGCCCGTCCGCGCGCACGAGTTCGTCGTGCGTGCCGCGCTCGACGATCCGCCCATGGTCCATCACGAGAATCTGCTGCGCATGCACGACCGTCGACAGCCGGTGCGCGATCACGAGCGTCGTGCGGTGCCGCGCGATCTGCTCGAGCTCGTGCTGGATCGCGCGCTCCGAGCGCGAATCGAGCGCCGACGTCGCCTCGTCGAACAGCAGCACCGGTGGATCCTTCAACAGCGTGCGCGCAATCGCGACGCGCTGCTTCTCGCCGCCCGACAGCTTCAGCCCGCGCTCGCCGACCGGCGTGTCATAGCCCTTCGGCAAGCTCTCGATGAAGTCGTGGATGTGCGCGGCGCGCGCGGCCGCGATCACTTCGTCGCGGCTCGCGGTCGGGCGGCCGTATGCGATGTTGTAGTAGATCGAGTCGTTGAAGAGCACGGTGTCCTGCGGCACGATCCCGATCGATGCGCGCAGCGAGTCCTGCGTGACGTCGCGAATGTCCTGGCCGTCGATCCGGATCGCACCGCCCGCCTGCCGGTCGAGATCGTAGAAGCGGAACAGCAGCCGCGACAGCGTCGACTTGCCTGACCCGCTGTGCCCGACCACCGCGGTCGTCGTGCCCGCGTCGATCGTAAACGTCACGTCGTGCAGGATCTGCCGCGACGCTTCGTACGCGAAGTTCACGTGCTCGAAGCGGACCTGCGCGCCGGCCACCGCGAGCGGCCGCGCGTCGGGCGCATCCGCGACTTCCTTCGCGGCCGACAGCAGTCCGAACATGCGGTCCATGTCGGTGAGGCTCTGCTTCAGTTCGCGATATACGACGCCGAGAAAATTCAGCGGGATGTACAACTGCAGCATGAACGTGTTGATCAGCACGAGATCGCCGAGCGTCAGCTTGCCGGCCAGCACGCCCTGCGTCGCGCGCCACAGGATGAACACGAGCCCGGTGCCGATGATCGCCTGCTGGCCGAAGTTCAGCACCGACAGCGAATTCTGCGAGCGGATCGCTGCCTTGCGGTAGCGCTTCAGGTTCTCGTCGTAGCGCTGCGCCTCCCACTCCTCGTTGCCGAAGTACTTCACCGTCTCGTAGTTGATCAGCGAATCGATCGCCCGCGAGTTCGCGCGCGAATCGAGTTCGTTCATCGTGCGGCGAAAAT
The DNA here is from genome assembly GCF_053427845.1 of Burkholderia sp. AW49-1. NCBI lineage: Bacteria > Pseudomonadati > Pseudomonadota > Betaproteobacteria > Burkholderiales > Burkholderiaceae > Burkholderia > Burkholderia sp. AW49-1. Next base: position 163,674 of record NZ_JBSAXF010000012.1, read on the forward strand.
GCGTGCGCCAGTTGGTGACCTTCACGGTGAACACGATGTACGTGACGAGCGCCGCGAACGTCACGTACGCGTAGTACGCCTCGTACTTGACCACGAAGAAGCCGAGCACGAGCCCGACCTCGACGAGCGTCGGCAGGATGCTGTACAGCGAATAGGAAATCAGCTGCTGGATGCCGCGCGTGCCGCGCTCGATGTCGCGCGACATGCCGCCTGTCTGGCGTTCGAGATGGAAGCGCAGCGACAGCCCGTGCAGATGCCGGAACACCTGCAGCGCGAGCTGGCGCACCGCGCTCTCGGTGACCTTCGAGAACAGGATCTCGCGCAGCTCGGTGAAGAGCGACGTCGACAGCCGCACGAGCGCATAGGCGATGACCAGCAGGCCGACGCCGCCCGCCAGCACGATGCCGGCCGACTGCTCCGCGCGGCCGAGCGCGGTGAGTTGCTGCACGGCCGACAGATGATCGACGATGCGCTTCATCACGACCGGCACGCCGAGGTTCGCGACCTTCGCGCCGATCAGGCAGCCGAGTGCGAGCGCGACGCGCCATTTATAGGTGGCCAGGTACGGCAGCAGCGACCGGATGGTCTGCCAGTCGTTGCGGGGCCCGGTCGGAGCCGGCGCGGGCTCGCCGGAAGCGGAATATCGGCGCATGGGGGGAAGGATCGGCGGCGGTGCGGCACGCATTGCGGCGGCGGCCGGGTCGCCCGCTTTCTCGTACAATTTGCGAACGTTGTATTGTCGCAGAAGCCGCTACGCGCCGCTGCCGGCGGCCTCGCCGGCCGGCCTGCACGCGGCGGCACATTTATTACAGGATGAAAGCCCCCGCCATGACCGATTCGACCCTCGAACTTCCGCAAAAGCAGCCCGCGCTGCGCGTCGTCCCGCAACCGCACGACGCGAACGTCCACGGCGACGTGTTCGGCGGCTGGATCATGTCGCAGGTCGATATCGCCGGCTCGATCCCCGCGAGCCAGCGCGCGAACGGCCGCGTCGCGACGGTCGCGGTCAATTCATTCGTGTTCAAGCAGCCGGTGTTCGTCGGCGATTTGCTGAGCTTCTACGCCACCATCATGCGCACCGGCAACACGTCGGTGACGGTCGACGTCGAGGTGTACGCGCAGCGCATGCGCCTGATGGGCGAAATCGTGAAGGTCACCGAAGCAACGCTCACCTACGTCGCGACCGGCCCCGACCGCAAGCCGCGGCCACTGCCGCCGCTCTGACCGGCGCGCGCCGCGGCGCCGCACGCGGCCCGTCAGTGCGTGGCCGTCAGCCCGAACTCCCGCATCGCGGGCAGGAAGTCGTGATTGAGCTTCGGCTTGCGCGACAGCTTCATCAGCACGTAGCGCTGGAACGGCGCGAGCCGCTGCCACTGCGCGAGCGCGGGCGCCGGCAGCCCGGCCAGCGCACTCTGCTGCACGAGCGCGTCCGGCACCGAATCGGTCGCGCGCCAGCTCGGCTGCTCGTCGGGCTGGAACCACGACGGTTCGAGGTCGGCGTGCGTGCGCAGCATTTCGAACAGCGCGTGATCGAAATTGGGCTCGATCGCGGTGTCGTCGTCGGCCGGGAAGCGTGCGAGCAGCTTGCGGTCCTCGAGCGGCAGGAGTTGCCATTGCTCCAGTGAAATCCGCAGACCGAAACGGTCGAGATTGAAACGCACGATCATCGGGATGTACGTCAGGTTTTCCGACGAATCGTGTTCGAAATTGAATAGCAGCGGAGCGTCGCTGAGTCCCATGGTCGTTACCTGAGTGGCGGATGCCGGCGCGGCCGGCCTGCCTGAGGTATTTTAGAACCTCTGCGCGCGAGCGGCGGACACGATCGTCGCCGCCCTGCCACGAATCAACGGGAGTGCTCGTGAATCCGACTGAAACAGAAGAACCGCGCGGCGCGATCGAGCTGTCCGTGCGCCGCACGCGCGGCGGCGCCGTCGAAACCGCGCACGATTACGTCGGCCAGGAATGGCCGGTCGCGCTGGTCTTCAACGGCATCTCGCACGCGGTGATGATGTGCACGCCGCGCGACCTCGAGGCGTTCGCGGTCGGCTTCGCGATCTCGGAAGGGATCGTCGAACGCGGCAGCGACATCAAGGACATCGAGGTGATCCTGCACGCCAATGCATCGCTGCCGCACGCGGAGGTGCATCTGGAGGTCGTCCAGCAGGCCTTCGCCGCGCTGAAGGACCGTCGCCGCGCGCTCGCGGGGCGTACCGGCTGCGGCGTGTGCGGGATCGAGAGCATCGACCTGCTCGACCTCGCGCCCGAACGGGTGCCCGACACCGGCTTTCTCGCGCGCCTCGCGCCCGACGCGCTCGCGCGCGCGGCCCACGCGCTGCCGGTGCACCAGGCGCTCACGCAGCTCACCGGCGGCCTGCACGCGGCCGCGTGGTGCGACGCAACAGGCGCGATCCGGATGGCGTTCGAGGATGTCGGCCGCCACAACGCACTCGACAAGCTGATCGGCTCGCTCGTGCTGTCGCGCGCCGACGCGACCGACGGCTTCGTGTTCCTGTCGAGCCGCGCGAGCTACGAGCTCGTGCGCAAGTCGGCGCGGGTCGGGATCCCGATGGTCGCGACGATCTCCGCGCCGTCGTCGCTCGCGATCGAGATCGCGAAGGCGGCCGGCCTGCGGCTGGTCTGCTTCTGCCGTGAAACCGGCCACGTCGATTACGGCACGGCCTGATGCAGGCCGCCCGGCCGCTCCGTCAGTCGAACTGACGGAAATCCGGCTTGCGCTTCTCGAAGAACGCGGTCATCGCCTCGCGGGCTTCCGGCGCGCGCAGCATCGCGGAGAAGTGGCCGGCTTCCTCGTTCATCCGCGCGGCAACGGCCACCCCGCCCGTCTCCTTCAGCAACGCCTTCGTCACGCGCAGCGACGACGCCGGCAGCGCCGCGAGCTTCGCGGCCTGCTTCGCCGCAAATGCGTCGAGCTCGGCGGCCGGCAGCACGCGATTGACGATGCCGATGCGGTGCGCTTCCAGCGCGTCGAACGCTTCGCCGAGCAGCAGCTTTTCAGCGGCGACCTGATGGCCGGCCAGGCGCGGCAGCAGCACGCTCGATGCGGCTTCCGGGCACAGCCCGAGCTGCGCGAACGGCAGCGAGAATGTCGCGGTGTCCGCCGCGTAGACGAGATCGCAGTGCAGCAGCATCGTCACGCCGACACCGACCGCGATGCCCGGCACCGCGGCGACGATCGGCTTGGTCGCGCTGCTGATCCGCGCGAGAAACTGGAATACCGACGCATTCTCGTCCTTCGGCGGCGCCTTCAGGAAATCCTCGAGATCGTTCCCCGCGCTGAAGTTGCCGTCGCTGCCGCGCAGCAGAATCACGCGGATCGCCTTGTCTTCCTGCGCGTCGGCGAGCGCATCGGCCATCGCCTGGTACATCGCCGCCGTCAGCGCGTTCTTCTTCGCCGGGCGCGCGATCGTGATCGTCATCACGCCGTCGGCGCGTTCCACTTGAATTTCGGCCACAACCGTCTCCTTTGACTTTCCTCTTCCGGAATGAAAAACGGTGCGCAAGCTCGTGGCTCGCGCACCGTGATTGCTACTGTCCCGCTCCGCTTACAGGCGTTCGATGATGCCGGCCGCACCCATGCCGGTGCCGACGCACATCGTGACCATCCCGTACTTCAGGTTGCGGCGGCGCAGGCCGTGCACGACGGTCGACGCGCGGATCGCGCCGGTCGCGCCGAGCGGGTGGCCGAGCGCGATCGCGCCGCCGACCGGGTTGACCTTCGACGGGTCGAGGCCGAGATCGCGGATCACCGCCAGCGACTGCGCGGCGAACGCCTCGTTCAGCTCGATCCAGTCGAGATCGTCCTGCTTCAGGCCCGCGGCCTTCAGCGCGGCCGGGATCGCTTCCTTCGGGCCGATGCCCATGATCTCCGGCGGCACGCCGCGCACCGCGAAGCTCACGAAGCGCGCGAGCGGCGTCAGGTTGAATTCCTTGAGCACCTTCTCCGACACGACCAGCAGCGCGCCCGCGCCGTCCGACGTCTGCGAGCTGTTGCCGGCCGTGACCGAGCCCTTGTTCGCGAACACCGTGCGCAGCTTCGCGAGGCCTTCGAGCGACGTGTCCGCGCGCGGACCTTCGTCGAGCGCGATCTCGCGCGTCTTCACGTCGACTTCGCCCGTCGCGAGGTTCGGGAAACGCTCGGTGATCGTGTACGCAGCGATTTCGTCGCCGAACTCGCCGGCCTGCTGCGCGGCGAGCGCCTTGCGGTGCGACTCGACCGAGAACGCGTCCTGGTCTTCGCGGCTCACCTTCCACTGCTCGGCGACGCGCTCGGCCGTCAGGCCCATCCCGTATGCAATGCCGAAATCCTCGCTGCGATCGAAGATGTGCGGCGACATCGACGGCTTGTTGCCCATCATCGGCACCATGCTCATCGATTCGCAGCCGCCCGCGAGCAGCGCGTCCGATTCGCCGACGCGGATGCGGTCCGCCGCCATCGCCAGCGCCGTGATGCCCGACGCGCAGAAGCGGTTGACCGTCACGCCGCCGACCGTCTGCGGCAGGCCCGCGAGCAGCGCGCCCATGCGGGCGACGTTCAGGCCCTGCTCGGCTTCCGGAATCGCGCAGCCGATGATCGCGTCCTCGATCACCTTCGTGTCGAGGCCGGGCACCTGCGCGACCGCCGACCTGATCGCGTGAACCAGCAGCTCGTCGGGGCGCGTGTTCTTGAAGACACCGCGCGGGGCCTTGCCGATCGGGGTGCGGCTGGCGGCGACGATGTATGCGTCTTGCAGTTGTTTGCTCATTTCAGACTCCTTGCCTTGGCGTGTCGACCAGAGTTGGCGCTTCAGCACTTGCTCTGGCCCCATGCATCGCACTCGCTCAGTTACGCACCGGCTTGCCGGTCTGCAACATGCCCATGATCCGTTCCTGCGTCTTCTGCGTGCCGAGCAGCTCGACGAACGCGCGGCGCTCGAGTGCGAGCAGCCACTGCTCGTCGACGAGGCTGCCGGCTTCGACGTCGCCGCCGCACACGGCTTCGGCGATGCGGCTCGCGATCAGGTAGTCGTGGTCGCTGATGAAGCGGCCGTCACGCATGTTGACGAGCGATGCCTTGATCGTCGCGATCGCCGAACGGCCCGCGACCGGCACGTCCTTCGCGCGCAGCGGCGCACGGTAGCCGACGGCCGCCAGCGCGCGTGCTTCCTTCTTCGCGGTGTCGAGCAGCTCGAACACGTTGAAGATGATCGTGTCCGACGGCTTCAGGTAGCCCATCGCACGGGCATCGTGCGCCGACGACGATACCTTCGCCATCGCCGCGTTCTCGAACGACTTCGTGACGAACTTCAGGATGTCGGTGGTCGCGTTCGCGGCCGTTGCCGCATCCGCCGCGCGCAGCGCCGCTTCCTTCAGGCCGCCGCCCGCCGGCACGAGGCCGACGCCGACTTCGACGAGACCGATGTAGCTCTCGATGTGCACGACACGCTTCGCGCTGTGCAGCATCAGCTCGCACCCGCCGCCGAGCGCGATGCCCGACACGGCCGCGACGACCGGCACGTTCGCGTACTTCACGCGCAGCATGCCTTCCTGGAACTTCTTCACGAACGGCTCGATACCCTTCGCGCCGCCCATCATGAACGCGGGCATCGCCTCTTCGAGGTTCGCACCGGCCGAGAACGGGCCGCCCGGCGTGCCGAGCTTCAGCGACGTCGGCTGCCAGATCACCACGCCCTTGTAGTCCTTCTCCGCGAGTTCGATCGCCTGCACGAGGCCGTCGATCACACTCGGTCCGATCGTGTTCATCTTCGACTTGAACGACACGATCACGACGTCGTCCTCGCCTGCGCGATCGTCGACCCATGCACGCACGGCGTCGGTTTCGAACAGCGTTTTGCCGTACGTCTTCGGGTCGGCGCCTGCTTCGCCGACGAGCGGCGCGCGGAACACCTGCTTGCCGTAGACGGCCAGGTCGGAGCGCGGCACGAAGCGCTTCGACGCCGGCGCCCACGAGCCTTCGGCCGTGTGCACGCCGCCCTTCTCCGCAACCGCGCCTTCGAGCACCCACGACGGCAGCGGCACGTTCGCGAGCGCCTTGCCGGCCGCGATGTCTTCCTGCACCCACTCGGCGACCTGCTTCCAGCCGGCAGCCTGCCAGCCTTCGAACGGGCCTTCGTTCCAGCCGAAGCCCCAGCGGATCGCGAGGTCGACGTCGCGCGCGTTGTCGGCGATCGACTCGAGATGCACGCCGATGTAGTGGAACACGTCACGGAAGATCGACCACAGGAACTGCGCGTGCGGATGGTCCGTCTCGCGCAGCAGCTTCAGGCGTTCCGCCGGCGGGCGCTTCAGGATGCGGCCGACGGTTTCGTCCGCCTTCGCGCCCGAATCGACGTAAGTGCCCGTCTTCGCGTCGAGCACCTTGATCGCCTTGCCTTCCTTCTTGTAGAAGCCGCCGCCGGTCTTCTGGCCGAGCGCGCCCTGCTTCACCAGTTCGGCGAGCACGGCAGGCGTCTGGTAGACCGGGAAGAACGGATCGTCGGCGAGGTTGTCCTGCATCGTCTTGATCACGTGCGCCATCGTGTCGAGGCCGACCACGTCCGCGGTGCGGAACGTCGCCGACTTCGCGCGGCCGAGGCGGCTGCCCGTCAGGTCATCGACTTCGTCGAAGCGCAGGCCGAACTTCGCGGCCTCGGTGATCACCGCGAGGATCGAGAAGATGCCGACGCGGTTCGCGATGAAGTTCGGCGTGTCCTTCGCGCGCACGACACCCTTGCCGACGATGCTCGTCAGGAAGGTCTCAAGCTGGTCGAGGATCTCCGGACGCGTGTGCGCGGTCGGGATCAGCTCGACGAGGTGCATGTAGCGCGGCGGGTTGAAGAAGTGCACGCCGCAGAAGCGCGACTTCAGCTCGTCCGAGAAACCTTCGGACAGCTTCGTGATCGACAGGCCCGACGTGTTGGTCGCGAAGATCGCGTTCGGCGCGATGTGCGGCGCGACCTTCTTGTACAGGTCGTGCTTCCAGTCCATTCGCTCGGCGATCGCCTCGATCACGACGTCGCATTCGGCGAGCTTCGCGATGTCGTCTTCGTAGTTCGCGGCTTCGAGGTATTTCGCATCGTCCTTCACGCCGAACGGCGCGGGCGACAGCTTCTTCAGGTTCTCGATCGCCTTCAGCGCGATCGCGTTTTTCGGGCCTTCCTTGGCCGGCAGGTCGAACAGCAGCACCGGCACGCGCGCGTTGACGAGGTGCGCGGCGATCTGCGCGCCCATCACGCCGGCGCCCAGCACGGCGACCTTGCGAATCAGGAAATTGCTCACGGGATGTCTCCGGATAATGTCGTGCAGCGCGGGTTGTGAGGGCTGCACGGCGAAGTGAGTACCAGGAACCGTTGCGTTCGGGCGGCGCGCGGCGCGCACCGCCCGGACTCGCGTCAGAACAGCGATTCGTCGACTTCCATCAGCGTCTTCGAACCGGCGCGCGCGGCGCGGATCGTCGCCGCCGTCTCGGGCAGCAGGCGCGCAAAATAGAAGCGTGCGGTCGCGAGCTTCGACTTGTAGAACGGGTCGCCCGACGCTTCCTTGTCGAGGGCGAGACGCGCCATGCGCGCCCAGAAGTACGAGAACACGAGATGGCCGACGGTGCGCAGGTACGGCACGGCGGCTGCGCCGACTTCATCCGGGTTCTGCATGGCCTTCATGCCGATTTCCATCGTCAGCTTCTGCACCTTGTCGCCGATGTCGGCGAGCGGGTTGATGAACTCGGCCATCTCGGGCTTCACGCCTTCGGCTTCCGCGAATTCGGTGACGAGCTTGCCGAACTTCTTCAGCTTCGCGCCCATGTCGCCGAGCACCTTGCGGCCCAGCAGGTCGAGCGACTGGATCGAGTTCGTGCCTTCGTAGATCATGTTGATCCGCGCGTCGCGCACGTACTGCTCCATACCCCACTCGGAGATGAAGCCGTGGCCGCCGTAGATCTGCATTGCGTGGTTGGTCGACTCGAACGCGTTGTCGGTCAGGAACGCCTTGATGATCGGCGTGAGCAGCGCGACGAGGTCGGCCGCTTCCTTGCGCACCGCTTCGTCACCGTGCGACAGCTCCTTGTCGATCTGCAGCGCGGACCAGTACGTGAATGCGCGCGCGCCTTCCGCGTAGGCCTTCTGCGTGAGCAGCATGCGACGCACGTCCGGGTGCACGATGATCGGGTCGGCCGGCTTTTCCGGTGCCTTCGGGCCCGTCAGCGAGCGCATCTGCAGGCGCTCCTTCGCGTACGTCAGCGAGTTCTGGTACGCGACTTCCGTGAGGCCCAGGCCCTGCATGCCGACGCCCAGGCGCGCGGCGTTCATCATCACGAACATCGCGTTGAGGCCCTTGTTCGGCTCGCCGACCATCCAGCCCTTCGCGTTGTCGAGGTTCATCACGCACGTCGAGTTGCCGTGGATGCCCATCTTGTGTTCGATCGAGCCGCACTTGATGCCGTTGCGCTCGCCCGGCTCGCCCGCGGCGTCCGGAACGAACTTCGGCACGATGAACAGCGAGATCCCCTTCGTGCCTTGCGGCGCGTCGGGCAGGCGCGCGAGCACGAGGTGGACGATGTTCTTCGACATGTCGTGCTCGCCGCTCGAGATGAAGATCTTCGTGCCGCTGATCGAGTACGAGCCGTCGCCGTTCGGCTCGGCCTTGGTGCGCAGGATGCCGAGGTCGGTGCCGCAGTGCGGCTCGGTCAGGCACATCGTGCCCGTCCATTCGCCCGACACGAGCTTCGGCAGATACTGCTTCTGGAGTTCCGGCGCGCCGTGCGCGTGCAGGCATTCGTAGGCGCCGTGCGACAGGCCCGGATACATCGTCCATGCCTGGTTCGCCGAGTTCAGCATTTCGTAGAGCGCGTTGTTCACGAACGCGGGCAGGCCCTGGCCGCCGTAGTCCGGATCGCAGCCGAGCGCAGGCCAGCCGGCCTCGACGTACTGCCGATACGCTTCCTTGAAGCCGGTCGGGGTCTTCACGACGCCGTCGCCTTCATACGTGCAGCCTTCACGGTCGCCGACCTGGTTCAGCGGGAACAGTACCTCGGAGCAGAACTTGCCCGCCTCCTCGAGGACCTGGTTGATCGTGTCGGCGTCGAGGTCCGCATGCCGCGGCATTTGCTTGACCTCGGCTTCGACGTTCAGAAGCTCGTGCAACACGAATTGCATGTCGCGCAGCGGCGCGGCGTACTGTCCCATGACTCTCTCCAAAGGTGGGCAAAACGGCTCGAGCTCCTGGCGGGCGGATCACGCGCCGCTAACGGCTCTCGCTCTGATACGAAACGATCGTTTTTTCCAGCGCGGCCCACGTGAGGCGCACGGCATCCGGCGAGTGCAGGAATCGTGCGTCGTGATGCAGGCCGAGCGTGAAGCTGTACAACTCGAAGAGCATCAGGTCCGGATCGGTGTCCGCACGCAGATGGCCTTCTTCCTTCGCCTGCGAAATGGCACGCAGCATCGCGGCACGCCAGGCCGTCACGCTCGCGATCAACTGCTCGCGCACGGGGCTGTCAGGCCGGTCGTCGTACTCGACGGCGCCGCTGATGTAGATGCATCCGGTCGTCACCTCCTGGATGCGCTTCTCCGTCCAGCGGGCCAGCATCGCCCGAAGGCGCGGCAAGCCTCGCGGCTCGCGCAGGCTCGGAAAGAACACCTCGTTTTCGAAACGATGGTGATACTCGCGGACGACCTCGACCTGCAGGTCTTCGCGCGATCCGAAGTGCGCGAACACACCACTCTTGCTCATCTGCATGCGCTCGGCCAGCAGGCCGATCGTCAGCCCCTCCAGCCCGTCACGGCTGGCGAGGTCCAAAGCAGCTTCGAGTATCGCGGCACGCGTCTGTTCGCCTTTTCGCATAGCTATTTCTGTAACCGTTCGGGGGTTCGAATAAAATCGAACGGCCGTACTATTATTGAGTGCGGCCGCTCGCGAAACAAGGAAATTATTAGAAACCGGTGTCTAACCGAGCCGCTATTTTGCGCGATTCCGGCGGGACCGGAGCGGCTTTTCCGCACGAACGTGCGGACAGATTTTTGAAGCGGATGCTTAGTCCGTATCAGTCGTAACCACCGACCGTCAGCGCCTTCATCACGATGCGGTACGTGTTGTACGCGAGCCAGTTCAGCATACGCTCGATGCGCGGCCGTGCGGCATACCGGGCGGCGTCGATTTCACGGCCTTCGGTGAAGGCGGCCGTGATCGCATCGCGCAGTTCGTTGGTGACCGCATCGTAGCGCACCAAGACGACGTTCGCCTCATTGTTCAGCATCAGGCTCAACGCGTCGAGGTTCGACGAGCCGACGGTCGCCCAGTTGTCGTCGATCACCGCGACCTTGCCGTGCAGGATCGTCTTGTCGTATTCCGCCACGCGCACGCCCGCGCGCAGCAGCGCGTGATACAGGAACGGCACGGCCGTATCGAGCGCCGTGAACTCGTTGCGACCGATCAGGATCCGCACGTCGACGCCGCGGCGTGCAGCGCCCGTCAGCGCGCGGCGCAGCTTGCGGCCCGGCATGAAATACGGATTCGCGAGCAGGATCCGGTGGCGCGCCCGGCCGATCGCGGCGAGATACGCCTTCTCGATCGCGCGGCGGTTCACGACGTTGTCGCGCGCGACGAACGCGACGCTCGGCTCCGTCACGACCCTCAGCGCACCGGCCTTGATCCACCGGTGGCTGCGCATCCAGCGCCGGAACATGTCCGGGAACGCCTCGCCGCCGTGCAACCCGGCCGCGTACTGCGCGTACGGCTTGTGGCCGAACTGGATGCGGTGCCACTGCAGTTCGAATGCGGCGCGCACGTCCGACACCGCCGGCCCGGCCATCTCGACCGCGAAATCCCAGCGCGGGAACGGCAGCGTCGCGCTGCCCTGCGCGTAGTCGTCGACGATGTTGATGCCGCCGCAGAACGCGACCGCATGATCGATCACCGCGAGCTTGCGGTGGGTGCGCGAGAAGCCGAAGCGGCCGAACAGGTAGCGGTTGTAGATGCAGTGCTCGACACCGGCCTCGGCCCACGCATCGAACAGCGGCAGGCGCGCGGTGCCGACGCCGTCGGTGATCACGCGCACGCGCACGCCGCGCTGCGCCGCGCGGATCAGCGCATCCGACACCGGCCGACCGGCCGCGTCATCGCAAAAGATGTAGGTTTCGAGCATCACCTGCTCGCGCGCCGCATCGATCCGTTCGATCAGCGCGTGGAAGAATTCGCTGCCGGTCTCGCAGAGCCGCACCGTGTTGCCGGCCGTGAACGCAAGCCGCGACGCGGAGCCGCGCTCCTGCAGGAACATCTGCCGCAATTGCGCGAAGCGCTTGCGGGTTTCCGCATTCATGCGGACGAGCCGTGCGGCACCCGCGCGAGCGACACGCGCACGGGCAATTGCAGGATCGCCTCGGCATTCGACGGCGAGAAGCAGCGCGCGGCCGCTTCGCGGTACGGCAACCACGCATGGTCGACATGCTCGCGCGGCGACAGCGTCACGTCGACGCGGCGCGGCACACACAGGCCGAACCAGTGCTCGACGTTGCGCGTGACGCCCGGCGCATAGCGATGCAGGTATTGCGGATAGATGGTGTATTCGATTCGGTGGTGCCAGTCGACCAGCGCGGTAACCGGCACGTCGTGCGTACCGACCGAGATGCCGGTTTCCTCGGCGACTTCGCGCGCGGCCGTGAGCGCGAGCGGCTCGTCGAGCGCGTCCTTCGATCCGGTCACCGATTGCCAGAAATCGGGCTGGTCGGCACGCTTGATCACCAGCACGTCGAGTTCGGGCGTGTAGATCACGACGAGAACGGATTCGGGGATTTTCAGCGGCTTCGTCATCTTTGTTTCATGCGGCACAGGGCCGGGCGCCGGGCCTGTGCCGGAACGTGCGGCAAGTGCTGCGACTGTACCGCAAAAAACGAAAAAGGCGCACCACGGCGCCTTTTTCGCTGGATGTCGTGCGCGCGTCGCCGCGCACACGACCTGTGGCACCCGTTACGCCTTCGGCTGTTCCGGCTGACGCAGACGGATGTGCAGCTCGCGCAGCTGACGCTCGTCGACCGGGCTCGGCGCCTGCGTGAGCAGATCCTGCGCACGCTGCGTCTTCGGGAACGCGATCACGTCGCGAATCGAGTCGGCGCCGGCCATCATCGTGACGATGCGGTCGAGGCCGAATGCGATACCGCCGTGCGGCGGCGCGCCGTACTGCAGCGCGTCCAGCAGGAAGCCGAACTTCAGTTGCGCTTCTTCCGCGCCGATCTTCAGCGCGCGGAACACCTTGCTCTGCACTTCCTCACGGTGGATACGCACCGAGCCGCCGCCGATTTCCCAGCCGTTCAGCACCATGTCGTATGCCTTCGCGAGGCAACGGCCCGGATCCGTCTCGAGGTACTCGAGATGCTCGTCCTTCGGGCTCGTGAACGGGTGGTGCGCGGCGACGTAGCGCGCGTCTTCGTCGTCGTATTCGAACATCGGGAAGTCGACGACCCACAGCGGCTTCCAGCCGGCCTGGACGAGGCCGTTCGCCTTGCCGAATTCCGAATGGCCGATCTTCAGGCGCAGTGCGCCGAGGCTGTCGTTGACGACCTTCGCGCGGTCGGCCGCGAAGAAGATGATGTCGCCGTCTTCAGCGCCGGTGCGCTCGAGGATCGCCGCGATCGACGCGTCGTGCAGGTTCTTGACGATCGGGCTTTGCAGGCCGTCGCGGCCCTTCGCCTTCTCGTTGACCTTGATCCATGCGAGGCCCTTCGCGCCGTAGATGCGCACGAATTCCGTGTAACCGTCGATGTCGCCACGCGACAGCTCGCCGCCCTTCGGCACGCGCAGCGCCGCGACACGGCCGTCCTTCGCGTTGGCCGGCGTGCTGAACACCTTGAAGTCGACGTCCTTCATCGCGTCGGTCAGCTCGGTGAATTCGAGTTGCACGCGCAGGTCCGGCTTGTCCGAACCGAAACGCGCCATCGCTTCCGAGTACGGCATCACCGGGAATTTCGCGTCGAGTTCGACGTCGATCGTCGTCTTGAAGATGTGACGGATCATGTCTTCGAACAGGTCGCGGATTTCCTGCTCGCCGAGGAACGACGTCTCGCAGTCGATCTGCGTGAATTCCGGCTGACGATCGGCACGGAGGTCCTCGTCGCGGAAGCACTTGGTGATCTGGTAGTAACGGTCGAAGTTCGCGACCATCAGCAGCTGCTTGAACAGCTGCGGCGACTGCGGCAGCGCGAAGAACTGGCCTGCGTTCACGCGCGACGGCACGAGGTAGTCGCGTGCGCCTTCCGGCGTGCTCTTGGTCAGCATCGGCGTTTCGATGTCGATGAAGCCCTGCTCGTCGAGGTACTTGCGTGCTTCGATCGCGACGCGGTAGCGCAGGCGCAGGTTGTGCTGCATCTGCGGACGGCGCAGGTCGAGCACGCGGTGCGTGAGGCGCGTCGTTTCCGACAGGTTGTCGTCGTCGAGCTGGAACGGCGGCGTGATCGACGCGTTCAGCACGATCAGCTCATGGCACAGCACTTCGATCTTGCCGCTCTTCAGGCCGGCGTTGACCGTGCCTTCCGGACGGTTGCGCACGAGACCCTTGATCTGCACGCAGAACTCGTTGCGCACGCCTTCGGCGGTCGCGAACATTTCCGCGCGATCCGGGTCGCACACCACCTGCACGAGGCCTTCACGATCGCGCAGGTCGATGAAGATCACACCGCCGTGATCGCGGCGGCGCTGCACCCAGCCGCACAGCGACACGGTTTGGCCCAGCAGGTGTTCGGTCACGAGACCGCAGTATTCAGTACGCATCGACATGATGTTTGCTTTCGTTCGGTTTGATCAACGGGTGCCGCAACGCGCGGCCCGGGCGATGATTCTTTACTTACAGCGGCGGCTCGACGGGACGGCGGGCGGGCGCCGGAGCCGGCGCCGAAGGCGCCACGACGCCCATCGAGACGATGTACTTGAGCGCGGCATCGACCGACATGTCGAGTTCGATGACTTCGCTCTTCGGCAGCATCAGGAAGAAGCCCGACGTCGGGTTCGGCGTCGTGGGCACGTACACGCTCACGTACTCTTCCGTCAGATGGTTGACCACGTCGCCGCCGGGCGTGCCCGTCAGAAACGCGATCGTATACGAGCCGCGCCGCGGGTATTCGATCAGCAGCGCCTTGCGGAATGCATTGCCGCTGCTCGACAGCAGCGTGTCCGACACCTGCTTGACGCTCGTGTAGATCGGCCCGACGACCGGGATGTGACGCACGACCGCGTTCCACCACGTGACGAGCTTCTGGCCGATGAAGTTCTGCGTGGCGAGCCCGACGACGAAGATGAACGCGAGCGTCAGCACCGCGCCGATCCCCGGCAGGTGGAAGCCGAGCATCCGCTCCGGCTGCCACGATTCGGGCAGCAGCAGCAGCGTCTGGTCCATCGTGCCGATGATGAGGCCGAGCACCCACAGCGTGATCGCGAGCGGGACGAGAACCAGCAGGCCGGTCAGGAACACCGTTTTCAGGGTCGTCTTTTTCATCATCTGCCGTCAATGAACCGCGCCGGAAGCGCGGGTTGGTCGTGGCCCGGCCGGGCCGCGACGGTCAACTGCCGGCGGCGGGCGCCGCAGCCGGGGCGGGCGCGGCGCTCGTCGTCGTACTTTCGGAGCTCGCGGCAGCGGGCGCGGCTGCCGCCGGCGCCGCAGCGGCCGGTGCTGCCGGCGTGTCGCCGGACGCCGTCGCCGGCGCGCTGGTGCCGCCCGAGCCACCGCGGAAATCGGTGACATACCAGCCGGAGCCCTTCAGCTGGAAGCCGGCGGCGGTGACCTGCTTGCGAAAAGCATCCTTCCCGCATTCGGGGCACTGCGACAGCGGCGCGTCGCTCATCTTCTGGAGCACGTCCTTCGCGAAACCGCACGCTTCGCATCGATAGGCGTAGATCGGCATGATATTTTTCCCGCAGAAACTGGAAACGGCTTGCAAAACCTTGAATTATAGCCGAAACCCCGGCGCGCTCCGGCAACGGCCGCGACGCCCTGGCTTCAGCGACGGCGCCACGTGAGCCAGCGCTCGTGCCCTTCGAACACGGCCAGCGAATCGGTCACCGGCAGATCCTCGATCAGTTCGAAGTGCGGCGCGAGCAGCGCATCGAGTTCGGCTCGCTCGATGCCGAACGGCGGCCCCTTCGGTTTCGCCGTTACGAAGAAATAGCCGGCCAGCAACGCTCCGGCCGGCAACAATTCGGCCATCCGCGCCGCATAGCCGGCGCGCAGGCTCGGCGGCAGCGCGCACAGGAACGCGCGCTCGTATACCCACTGCACGTCGAACGGCGGCCGGTATGCGAAGAAATCAGCCTGCTCGACGACGTCCGCATGCGCGCCAAGCCGCGCCTTCGCCGTCGCCACCGCCTGCGCCGAGAAATCGATCGCGCGCACGGGCCAGCCGGCCTGCGCGAGCCAGCCGGCCTCCTGCGCACTGCCGCAGCCGGGAATCAGCACCGCACACGGCCCGAGGCGCTGTGCAAACGCACGAAACCCGTCGGGCACACCGCCGAACTCCCATGGCGTCACGCCGCGCGCGAAACGCTCGTCCCAGAATGCGGCGTTGCCGGGGTCGCGCGTCGTAAACTCGGCGGCGCTCGGTGCGGACGGTCGTTTCGGTTCGGACATCGCGCGGCTTCCTTCGTTCATGTGCCGTACGCGAGCGCGAGCAGCACGCGCGCGACGAGCGCCCCGACGCCGACGGCAAGCCCGAAGATCAGCAATGCCTGCAGCAGCCGGTTGGTACGTTTCTGCTCGATAAGGATCTGACGCATCAGGTCTTCGCTCGCCGCGCGCGGCGCGTCGTGGCGCGCCGCCATCGCGTGGTGGATCAGGCGCGGCAGTTGCGGCAGCGTCTTGCTCCATTGCGGCGCCTCGACCTTGAAGCGCTCGTACCAGCCGCGCAGGCCGATCTGCTCGGTCATCCAGCGCTCGAGATACGGCTTCGCCGTCTTCCACAGGTCGAGGTCGGGATCGAGCGAACGGCCGAGCCCCTCGACGTTCAGCATCGTCTTCTGCAACAGCACGAGCTGCGGCTGGATCTCGACGTTGAACCGGCGCGACGTCGAGAACAGGCGCATCAGCACCTGGCCAAGCGAGATGTCCTTCAGCGCGCGGTCGAAATATGGTTCGCACACCGCGCGGATCGCGCTTTCGAGTTCCTCGACGCGCGTCTCGGGCGGCACCCAGCCCGATTCGAGGTGCAGCGTCGCGACGCGGTGGTAATCGCGCTTGAAGAACGCGAGGAAATTCTGCGCGAGGTAGTTCTTGTCGAAATCCGACAGCGCGCCGACGATCCCGAAATCGAGCGCGATATAGCGGCCGAACGTGTTCGGATCGAGGCTCACCTGAATGTTGCCCGGGTGCATGTCCGCATGAAAGAAACCGTCGCGGAACACCTGCGTGAAAAAGATTTCGACGCCTTCGCGCGCGAGCTTCTTGATGTCGACGCCGGCCGAGCGCAGCGTCTCGACCTGGCTGATCGGCACGCCGGTCATGCGCTCCATCACGAGAACCTGCGACGTCGAGAAATCCCAGAACATCTCGGGCACGAGCAGCAGATCGAGGCCCGCGAAGTTGCGGCGCAGCTGGCTGCCGTTCGCGGCCTCGCGCATCAGGTCCAGCTCGTCGTGCAGGTACTTGTCGAATTCGGCGACGACTTCGCGCGGCTTCAGGCGCCGGCCGTCGGCCCACATGCGCTCCGTCCACGTCGCGATGTCGCGCATCAGCGCGAGGTCCGAATCGATCACCGGCAGCATGTTCGGGCGCAGCACCTTGACCGCGACGGCCTTGCCCGCGTGCGGGCCCTGCTTCAGCTTCGCGAAATGCACCTGCGCGATCGACGCGCTCGCGATCGGCTCGCGCTCGAATTCGTCGAACAGCTCGTCGACTGGCGCGCCGAGCGACTTCTCGATGATCGCGATCGCGACCGCCGAATCAAAAGGCGGCACCTGGTCCTGCAGCTTCGCGAGTTCGTTCGCGAAATCGACCGACAGCAGGTCGCGGCGCGTCGACAGCACCTGGCCGAACTTCACGAAGATCGGGCCGAGGCTTTCGAGCGCGTGACGCAGCCGCACGGCGGGCGGATCGGAATAGCGGCGGCCGATCGTCGTGATCCGCAACAGCAGTTTCACGCGCCGGTCGTCGATCCGGGACAGCATCACTTCGTCGAGGCCGAAGCGGATGACGGTGTAGACAATCTTGATGAAACGGAAAATGCGCATGCCCTGCGGCCCTCAGTGCGCGCCGCGCGGGCCTGAGCCCGTGCGCGCGCCGATTTTTTGTTCGAGTCGCTCGACCCGTTTCTCGACCCGCGCGAGCGCATCGCGCGCACGCGCCAGTTCGGCGTCGAAGCCGCCGAGCACCGTGCGCCGGACGACTTGCGGGTTTTCGTCGAGCCAGTATTCGACGACGGAATCGAGCACGTTGCGGCCGGTGCGGCGCGCGCGCGCGCCGGCGTCGCGCATGACCGTCGCGATCCGGTGCGCCGCCGCGTCGCCGACCAGCTTCGCGAGATCTTCCTCAGCTTCCCAACGCAGGTGCTCGGCCAGCTTCGCGATCTGCGTCGCGAACTCCGCGTCGCCCTCGATCTTCACGTGCTTCATCACGGCCGCCTGGCCGCCCTGCAGGAATGCTGCGACGGTGTCGCCCGCAAGCGCGATCGACACGTCGACGTGTTGCGCATCGTGCGCTTCCACAGCGGACAGATAGCCGTCGGGCTGCACGAGCAGCGTGAGCGTGACGGGCGGCACGTCGAGCCGGGCGGTCTTGCCCGTGTAGGGGATCAGGCGGTCGCGCGCCCACGATTCGCGCGCGAGCAGGTGATTGACAGCAGCAGCAAAAGGCTTGGCGGCAAAGGTCATCGGGCTGGGAAAGAAAAAACCCGCGCGGGCCGGGCGCCCACGCGGGTTTCTATTGTAACGTCGGATCGTCGGCAGACCGCGGCCAACCGCACACCCGGGCGGCAAGCGGTCGCAGTGCGGCGGCCGTCGCCCGGGCAGCCGGCAAGCCGGCCGCCCGGTCACGTTCAGTGCGTGTTGAGCTGCTGGATACCCGCGAGCAGCCAGCCCTGACTGCCCGACTTCGACAGGTTCCACACCTCGTCGAACGGTGCCGCCGACGCATTCGCGGATTCGCGGATCAGCCCGTGGAAGCGCACGCTCGCCGACTGCTCGATGCCGCGATCCTCGATCGCGACCAGTTCCGCGTCGAGCTGCACGACATCGGTCTGGTTCGCCTCGTTGCCGCGCGAGTCGAGGTCGATCTTGATCTCGGCGAACATTTCCGGCGTCGTGAACTCGCGAATGTCGGCCAGGTTGCCCTGGTCCCAGGCTGCCTGCAGGCGCACGAAGTAGACCTTCGCGCTGCGCAGGAACGCTTCGGTGTCGAAGCCGGCCGGCACCTGCAGCGGCGCGGCCGCCATCGCGCCCGCCGCGCCGGCGGCGGCCGCGCCGCCTCCGAACACGCCTTGCGCTTCGTTCGCATAGCTGCTGCCGCTGCCGGCATAGTTGTTGCCGGTGCTGCCTTGCTGGAACGACGGGCTCTGCGAGTAGCCGCCCGACGACGATGCCGAACCGCCCACCGAGTACGCCGGTTCGTGCGGACGGCGACGGTTCATGAACTTGCGGATCAGCCAGATGCCGACCATCGCGAGCAGGGCGATCACGATGACGTTCGCCATCATGCTCGCGAACGCGCCGCCCAGGCCGAAGTGCGACAGCAGCGCCGCGATGCCGAGACCGGCCGCGAGACCGGCGATCGGCCCGAGCCAGCGCGAGCGGTTCGGCTGCGCGGCCGGAGCCGGTGCGGCGGGATTCGTGCGCTGCGCCTGCGCCGGCGCGGCCTGCTGCATCGGCTGCTGAGCGGGCGGCGTGGCCTGGCGCTGCGTAACGGTGGAGCTTTGACGGCCGATGCTGCGCCCGCCGCCCATGCGCTTGGCTTCAGCGTCGAGCGATGCGAACGTGCCGGCCGTGAGCAGGCCGACCATCAGCAGCGTGCCGACCCGTCGAGCCCACGGCTTCGACGGCTTGCTACGGTTGAACAACGAACGCGATTCGGACATCAGCTTCTCCAGATGTAAGGCGAATGTATGGAAAGAACCCCTTAGTACTTGGTTCCTAGGTGTAACGCTACCACGCCACCTGACAAATTGTAATATTTGACAGCGTCGAGGCCCGCTTGTTCCATCATCGTCTTCAGCGTGTCCTGATCGGGGTGCATCCGGATAGATTCAGCAAGATACTTGTAACTTTCGGCATCTTTCGCGAACTTGTCGCCAAGCCACGGTAATACTTTGAAAGAATACAGATCGTACGCTTTTTTCAGCGGATCCCAGACTTTCGAGAATTCCAGCACCATCACGCGGCCGCCGGGCTTCGCCACGCGGCGCATCTCGGCCAGCGCGGCGTCCTTGTGCGTCATGTTGCGCAGCCCGAACGCGACCGTGACCACATCGAAGTAGTTGTCGGGAAACGGGATTTTCTCGGCGTCGCACAACAGCGACGGCGTCACGATGCCCTTGTCGAGCAATCGGTCGCGGCCGACGCGCAGCATCGATTCGTTGATGTCGGTGTGCCAGACTTCGCCCGTCGGGCCCGCCGCCTTGGCGAACGCCTTGGTCAGGTCACCCGTGCCGGCCGCGATGTCGAGCACCTTGAAGCCGGGGCGCACGTTCGCCTGCGCGATCGTGAACGCCTTCCACGCGCGGTGCATGCCGGCCGACATCAGGTCGTTCATCAGATCGTAGTTGCTCGCGACCGAATGGAACACGCCCGCCACTTTCTTCGCTTTTTCAGTTTCCTCGACGCTTTCGAAGCCGAAGTGGGTTTTGCTCATCGCGTTGATCCTCAGTAAATGGCAAGACGGCGCCGAGCGGGCGCCGTCGATTTCAGTGGCAGTGGCCGTGCGGCGCGGGCGCCGCCTGCATCGGCGCGTCGCGCTCGACGCCCGCCGCCTTCAGTTTGTCGAAATAGTCGCGCCACAGCGCGTCCTGCTGTGTCGCCAGTTCGTACAGCAGATCCCACGAGTAGATGCCGGTCGAATGGCCGTCCGAGAACGTCGGCTGCAGCGCATAGTTGCCCACGCCCTCGAGCGCGGTGATCGTCACTTCGCGCTTGCCGGTCTGCAGCGTCTCCTGGCCAGGCCCGTGGCCGCGCACCTCGGCCGACGGCGAATAAACGCGCATCAGCTCGAACGGAATCCGGTAGCTCTCGCCGTTGGGGTACTGCAATTCGAGCACGCGCGACACCGCGTGCACGACGACGCCGGACGGAATCGGCGTCGTGGAAGTCAAACCGCTCATGGCTGCCTCGAATCGGTCATGCGTTGAATTTCCTCGCGCACCGCATTGTGCAGCAGCGAGGCCTGCGCCGCGCGCGTGCGCAGCAGCGCCTCGGACACGCTGCGCTGGCGCGGCGCCCAGACGGGCTGCGGGAAATGGGCGTCGTTGGAGAAGCGCGGGATCACGTGCCAGTGCACGTGCGGCACCATGTTGCCGAGGCTCGCGAGATTCACCTTGTTCGGCTGCATCACGCGGCGCACGGCCCGCTCCACCGCGTACACCACGCGCATCAGATGTGCCCGCTCGGGCTCGCCGAGATCGGAGAACTCGGCCACGTGCGTGCCCCAGATCACCCGGCAGAAGCCCGGGTAGTCGTGCTCGCCCGTCGCAAGCACGACGCGCAGCGCATCGTCCTGCCAGAGCACCTCGCCGCCGTCTTCACGGCAAAACACGCATTCCATCGTCGCTCCCATGTGGACGGGCGCCGGCGCTTCAGCGCAGGCGCCCGCTCTCATCCCTCGCCCGGCCGGGCGGTCGTCATGCCCGCATTAGACCAGCACGCGCTCGATCCCGCCATTGTTCGCGTGTGCGACATAATCGGCCATCCAGTTCTCGCCGAGCACCTGGCGCGCGATCTCGACCACGATGTAGTCGGCCTCGAGGTTCGCATCCTCGTTGTAGCGCGACAGGCCCTGCAAGCACGACGGGCAGCTCGTCAGGATTTTCACGTCCGGGCCGTTCGCGGCCGGCGCCGGCGTGTCGCCGGCCACGACCGGGATGCTGCGCAGCTTCGCGGCACCCTTGCGGATTTCCTCTTCCTTGCGGAAGCGGACCTGCGTGGACACGTCCGGACGCGTGACCGCGAGCGTGCCCGATTCGCCGCAGCAGCGCTCGTTCTTCTCGATCTTGTAGCCGTCCTTCTCCGTGCCCATCAGCTCGTTGACGAGCTTCACCGGATCCATCGTCTTGATCGGCGTGTGGCACGGGTCGTGATACATGTAGCGGGTACCCGTTACGCCATCGAGCTTCATCCCCTTCTCTAGCAGGAACTCGTGGATGTCGATGATCCGGCAGCCCGGGAAGATCTTGTCGAATTCGTAGCCCGCGAGCTGGTCGTAGCAGGTGCCGCACGACACGACCACCGTCTTGATGTCGAGGTAGTTCAGCGTGTTCGCGACCCGGTGGAACAGCACGCGGTTGTCGGTGACGATCTTCTCGGCCTTGTCGTACTGGCCCGAGCCGCGCTGCGGATAGCCGCAGCACAGGTAGCCCGGCGGCAGCACGGTCTGCACGCCCGCCTCCCACAGCATCGCCTGCGTGGCGAGCCCGACCTGCGAGAACAGGCGCTCGGAGCCGCAGCCCGGGAAGTAGAACACCGCTTCCGAATCGACGGTCGTCGATTTCGGGTTGCGGATGATCGGCACGATCTTGTTGTCCTCGATGTCGAGCAGCGCGCGCGCCGTCTTCTTCGGCAGGTTGCCCGGCATCTTCTTGTTGACGAAGTGGATCACCTGCTCGACCACGGGCGGCTTGCCGACCGTCGCCGGCGGATGCTGGGTCTGCTTCGTCACGACCTTCTTCAGCATGTCGTTCGCGAAGCGCTGCACCTTGTAGCCGACGCCCATCATCACGCTGCGCGCGGCGTTGATCGTCTGCGGATTGGTCGCGTTCAGGAAGAACATGCCGGCCGCATTGCCGGCGTTGAATTTCTTCTTGCCCATCTTGCGCAACAGGTTGCGCATGTTCATCGTGACGTCGCCGAAGTCGATCTTCACCGGGCACGGCGTCGCGCACTTGTGGCACACCGTGCAGTGGTCGGCCACATCGTTGAACTCGTCCCAGTGCTTGATCGACACGCCGCGGCGCGTCTGTTCCTCGTACAGGAACGCCTCGACCAGCAGCGAGGTCGCGAGAATCTTGTTGCGCGGGCTGTACAGCAGGTTCGCGCGCGGCACGTGCGTCGCGCACACCGGCTTGCACTTGCCGCAGCGCAGGCAGTCCTTCACCGAATCGGCGATCGCGCCGATGTCGGACTGCTGCATGATCAGCGACTCGTAGCCCATCAGCCCGAAGCTCGGCGTGTATGCGTTGCGCAGGTCGGCGCCGTCGAGCAGCTTGCCCTTGTTGAAGCGGCCGCTCGGATCGACACGCTGCTTATACGCGCGGAATTCGGCGATCTCGTCGTCGGTCAGGAACTCGAGCTTCGTGATGCCGATCCCGTGTTCGCCGGAAATCACGCCGTCGAGCGAGCGTGCAAGCGTCATGATGCGCGCGACCGCCGCGTGCGCGTCCTGCAGCATCTCGTAGTTGTCGGAGTTGACCGGCAGGTTCGTGTGGACGTTGCCGTCGCCGGCATGCATGTGCAGCGCGACGAACACGCGACCGCGCAGCACCTGCTTGTGGATCGCCTGCGCCTCGTCGAGGATCTGCTTGAACGCGCCGCCGTTGAAGATCGCGCGCAGCTCCGCGCGGATCTCCTGCTTCCACGAGATGCGGACCGTGCGATCCTGCGTGACGTGGAACACGGTCGCGCCCGGCTGATCGTCCGCGCGATCGGCGAACTTCTCGGCGAGCGCCTCGTAGCCGAGCTGCACGAGATAGTGCTGTGCCTCGCGCAGCGGCTGGTCGAGCCGGTCGCGCACGAATTCCCAGCGCGCACGCACGCGCTTGAGCAGCTCCAGCGCCTGCTGCACGCGATCCTCGAGCAGTTCGGCGCTCGGGATTTCGTTCGCGTCGTCGGTCTTGCCGAGCGGCAGGTTGCCGGCGCGGAAGAACGCTTCGAGCGCGTCGACCAGCTGCAGCTTGTTCTTCAGCGACAGCTCGATGTTGATCCGCTCGATGCCGTCGGTGTACTCGCCCATCCGGTTCAGCGGGATGACGACGTCCTCGTTGATCTTGAACGCGTTGGTGTGCTTCGCGATCGCGGCCGTGCGGCTGCGGTCGAGCCAGAAGCGCTTGCGCGCCTCCGCGCTGATCGCGACGAAGCCTTCGCCGCTCTTGCCGTTCGCCATCCGGATCACTTCGGACGTCGCGTGCGCGACCGCATCGGCGTCATCGCCGACGATGTCGCCGATCAGCACCATCTTGGGGAATGCGTTGCGCTTGCTCTTGGTCGCGTAGCCGACCGCGCGCAGGTAGCGCTCGTCGAGGTGCTCGAGGCCCGCGAGAATCGCGCCGCCCTGCTTCGACGTCTCGAACAGGTAATCCTTGATCTCGACGATGCTCGGGATCGCCTCGCGCGCCTGGCCGAAGAATTCGAGACAGACGGTGCGCGTGTGCGCGGGCATCTTGTGCAGCACCCAGCGCGCGGACGTGATCAGCCCGTCGCAGCCTTCCTTCTGCACACCCGGCAGCCCGGCGAGGAACTTGTCGGTGACGTCCTTGCCGAGGCCTTCCTTGCGGAATCGGCGGCCTTCGATCTCGAGCATCTCGCTCTTCAGCAGCTTCTCGCCCGGCGCGTACGCGCCGTCGAACCACTTCAGCTCGAAACGCGCGACCGCGATGTCGTGGATCTTGCCCTGGTTGTGTTCGTGGCGCGTGACTTCGAGCCAGTTGCCGTCCGGATCGACCATCCGCCACCAGGCCAGGTTGTCGAGCGCGGTGCCCCACAGCACGGCCTTCTTGCCGCCCGCGTTCATCGCGACGTTGCCGCCGATGCACGATGCGTCCAGCGAGGTCGGATCGACCGCGAACACGTAGCCGGCCGCTTCGGCCGCTTCCGTCACGCGGCGCGTGACGACGCCCGCGCCGGAGAAGATCGTCGGCACCTTGTGCGCGACGCCCGGCAATTCGGTGAGCTCGACCGCGCCGAGCTGTTCGAGCTTCTCGGTGTTGATCACCGCGGAAAACGGCGTGAGCGGCACGGCGCCACCCGTGTAGCCGGTGCCGCCGCCGCGCGGGATCACGGTCAGGCCGAGCTCGAAGCACGCCTTGATCAGGCCCGCGATTTCGGCTTCGGTATCGGGGGTCAGCACGACGAACGGGTATTCGACGCGCCAGTCGGTCGCGTCGGTCACGTGCGACACGCGCGACAGCCCGTCGAAGCGGATGTTGTCCTTCTGCGTGCAGCGACCGAGCGCCTTGGTCGCACGGCGGCGCAGGTCGGCCATCTTGTCGAATTCGTCGGCGAACTCGTCGACCGCGCGCTGCGCGGCGGCTTCCAGCATCTCGACGCGTCCGGCACGTTCGCGGCCCGCGTCGTCGCGGTGCTCGGTCAGGTCGGCGCGACGGCGCTTGCCGATCTCGGTCAGGCGGTGGTTCAGTGCCTCGATCAGCAGTGCGCGGCGCTTCGGGTTGTCGAGCAGGTCATCCTGCAGGTACGGATTGCGGCGCACGACCCAGATATCGCCGAGCACTTCGTACAGCATCCGTGCCGAGCGGCCCGTGCGGCGTTCGGCGCGCAGTTCGTCGAGCACCGACCACGCCTCCTCGCCGAGCAGGCGGATCACGATCTCGCGGTCGGAGAAGGACGTGTAGTTGTAGGGAATCTCGCGCAGACGGGGCGCGGGGTCGGCGGCGACGGCGGCGGCCGCGCCATGCGGATCGAAAACTTGTGGTGCGTTCATGTTCGGACGACTCGGAGGGCCGATACACCGTGCACGGGCGTCGGCAAGCGCGTAGGCGCAATCTTGGGGAAATCTGTTCTGGTGCCAGGCGCGCGACTATCTCGCATGGGGCCGGAGCGGGTCTGGACTCACCGTTCCGGGCCGGCGTGGCCTGGCGGCACTCGGAGCCATCAGCACGATCGCGCGCGGCGCGCATGCCGCTCCGCCGCGGGGCTGGCTGCGCGCGGCGTCGGCTTCAACGGGGCGATCCGAGGGTGCCTCTGCATCTTCCGATCCTTGATTCAAAACGGAATTCTAACCCATGATCGGCCCGCCCGTGAGACGCCGGACAGGTCGTGGGGCTTTCGCCGCAACCCGCGCCGGGCCTGCTTCGGCGCGATTTCGCGCTCGCATTCGCCGTCCGTCCGGTCGGTAACGATTCAGTTAAACCGGTAAAAAACGGACGCTCCGCGCGGCAAACACGCCCGCCGGCGCGGTTCCGCGACCGTGCGCCCGGCATGCCGCTTGCGTGCGGACGGACCCTTGGCGCTATCATTGATCTTTTATCGTCTGCTTCCGCACTGCACGCGAGCGCCCATGGCATCCCACGATTACCTGAAGAAAATCCTTACCGCGCGCGTCTACGACGTCGCGTTCGAGACGGAACTCGAACCCGCCCGCAACCTGTCGGCCCGACTGCGCAACCCCGTATACCTGAAGCGCGAGGACAACCAGCCGGTGTTCTCCTTCAAGCTGCGCGGCGCATACAACAAGATGGCGCACATTCCGGCCGACGCGCTCGCGCGCGGCGTGATCACGGCATCGGCCGGCAATCATGCGCAGGGCGTCGCGTTCTCGGCGGCACGGATGGGCGTCAAGGCCGTGATCGTCGTGCCCGTCACGACGCCGCAGGTAAAGGTCGACGCGGTACGCGCGCACGGCGGCCCGAGCGTCGAGGTGATTCAGGCGGGCGAGTCGTACAGCGATGCGTACGCGCACGCGGTCAAGGTGCAGGCGGAGCGCGACCTCACGTTCGTCCACCCGTTCGACGATCCGTACGTGATCGCCGGCCAGGGCACGATCGCGATGGAAATCCTGCGTCAGCACCAGGGGCCGATTCACGCAATCTTCGTGCCGATCGGCGGTGGCGGGCTCGCGGCCGGCGTGGCGGCGTACGTCAAGGCGGTGCGGCCGGAAATCAAGGTGTTCGGCGTGCAGGCCGAGGATTCGTGCGCGATGGCGCAGTCGCTGCAGAAGGGCGAGCGCGTCGAGCTGAGCGAGGTCGGCCTGTTCGCGGACGGCACCGCGGTGAAGCTCGTCGGCGAGGAAACCTTCCGGCTCTGCCGCGAATTCATCGACGGCGTGCTGACGGTCGACACCGACGCGCTGTGCGCGGCGATCAAGGACGTGTTCCAGGATACGCGCAGCGTGCTCGAACCGTCCGGCGCGCTCGCGGTCGCGGGCGCGAAACGCTATGCGGAACGCGAAGGCATCGAGAACCAGACGCTCGTCGCGGTCACGTCCGGCGCGAACATGAACTTCGACCGGATGCGCTTCGTCGCCGAGCGCGCGGAAGTCGGCGAGGCGCGTGAAGCCGTGTTCGCCGTCACGATCCCCGAGGAGCGCGGCAGCTTCAAGCGCTTCTGCTCGCTCGTCGGCGATCGCAACGTGACCGAGTTCAACTACCGGATCGCCGATGCGCAATCCGCGCACATCTTCGTCGGCGTGCAGATCAAGCGGCGCGGCGAATCGGCCGAGATCGCCGCGAACTTCGAGTCGCACGGCTTCAGGACCGTCGACCTCACGCACGACGAGTTGTCGAAGGAACACATCCGCTACATGGTGGGCGGCCGCTCGCCGCTCGCGCTCGACGAACGCCTGTTCCGCTTCGAATTCCCGGAGCGGCCGGGCGCGCTGATGAAGTTCCTGTCGTCGATGGCGCCGGACTGGAACATCAGCCTGTTCCACTACCGCAACCAGGGCGCGGACTACAGCTCGATCCTCGTCGGGCTGCAGGTGCCGCAGGCCGATCGCGCCGAATTCGAACGCTTCCTCGCGGCGCTCGGCTATCCGTACGTCGAGGAGAGCGCCAATCCGGCTTACCGCCTCTTCCTGTCGTAAAGGCTTCGTGCAATGAATCCTGAACATTCCCCGCTCGGCAAGGCGACCGTCTACGCAGCGCAGTACGACGCGTCGCTGCTGTTCCCGATCCCGCGCGCCGGGGCGCGCGAGCAGCTCGGCATCATGTCGGCGCCGCCGTTCTTCGGCACCGACATCTGGAACGCGTACGAGCTGTCGTGGCTCAACGCGCGCGGCAAGCCGCAGCTCGCGGTCGCGACCTTCTTCGTGCCGGCCGAATCGCCGAACATCGTCGAATCGAAGTCGTTCAAGCTGTATCTCGGCTCGTTCGCGCAATCGAAGTTCGACTCGGTCGACGCGGTGCGCGACGTGCTGAAACGCGACGTGTCGGCCGCGTGCGGCGCGAGCGTGTCGGTGCAGCTCGTGTCGCCGCACGATTTCGGCAAGCTCGAGATGGAAGAGCTCGACGGGCTGTCGCTCGACCGGCTCGACCTCGACACCGACGTGTACGAACCCGATCCGTCGCTGCTGTCGGCCGCCGAGGACGAAGCGCCGGTCGAGGAAACGCTCGTGTCCGACCTGCTGCGCTCGAACTGCCCGGTCACCGGCCAGCCCGACTGGGGCAGCGTGCAAATTCACTACGTCGGGCCGCAGATCGATCACGCGGGGCTGCTGCGCTACATCATCTCGTTCCGCAACCACACGGGCTTTCACGAGCAGTGCGTCGAGCGGATCTTCCTCGACATCCTGCATGCCTGCAAACCGGTGAAGCTCGCGGTGTATGCGCGCTATACGCGCCGCGGCGGGCTCGACATCAATCCGTTCCGCACGAACTACAACCAGCCGATGCCGGACAACGCGCGGACCGCACGGCAGTAACACCGGCCTGCCCGAAACGAAACAGCCCCGCCGGCTCGCGCCGACGGGGCTGTTTCACTGTGCGCAGCGGATTGCGCGGGCGCGTTACTTCGCCGGCGCCTTGTAAGCGATGCAATCGACCTCGACCTTGCAGTCGATGACCATGCTCGACTGCACGCACGCGCGTGCCGGCGGATGCTCGCCGAAGTACGACACGAACACCTTGTTGAACGACGCGAAATCGCGTGCGTCGTCGAGCCACACGCCGCAGCGCACGACGTGTTCGAGGCCGTAGCCGGCTTCCTTCAGGATCGCGATCACGTTCTCGATCGTCTGCTTCGACTGCGTGACAATCCCGCCTTCGACGACCTCGCCGTTCACCATCGGCGTCTGGCCCGACACGTACAGCCAGCCATCGGCCTCGACCGCGCGTGCAAACGGCATCACCTGGCCGCCGGTGCCCTTCGCTTCGCCCACGCCATATCGCTTCATCGTTTCACTCCTTGATTGTCGACCGGCATCGGCGCGCAAGCGCCAGCGCCGGTCCCATGCAACGCACGGTTGCGGATGCGCGCGCCGACATGGCGCACGCGGCAAATCGGATCGGGACCGCGTTCAGAACGCGGCGTCGGCACTCGCCGGCACGCGCTCTCCGCGCGCGACGAAACCACCGGCGCGCGCGCCGGTCGGCTGGCCATTCTCGTAGGTCAGCACGCCGTTCACCCACACCGCATCGATCCCGTGCGCGGGCTGCTGCGGCTTCTCGAACGTCGCGGCATCGATCACGCGCGCCGGATCGAACAGCACGAGATCCGCGTGGTAGCCGACGTGCACTTCGCCGCGCCGCGCGATCCCGTAGCGGCGCGCGGACAGCGTCGTCATCTTGCGGATCGCTTCCTCGAGCGGCAGCAGGTTCGTGTCGCGCACGTAATGGCCGAGCACGCGCGGGAATGCGCCCCACAGCCGCGGGTGCGGCAGCGGATCGTTCGGCAGGCCGTCCGAGCCGACCATCGTCGCCGGATGCGACAGGATCCGCCGCACGTCGTCCTCGGACATGTTGTGGTACACGGCGCCGGCCGGGCGGATCCGCTGCGCGGCTTCCTGCTCGGTCACGCCCCAGTCGGCCGCGATCGCCTTCAGCAGCTTGCCCGCGACTTCCGGATGCGGCTCCGACCACGTGATCGTGATGTCGATGTCGCCCGTCACCTGCTTCAGGTCGAGCGTCGACGAGCTGCGGCTGTACGGATAGCAGTCGCAGCCGACCGGCTGGTAGCGGCGCGCGCCTTCGAGCGACGCGAGCACCTCGGTGCTGCGCCCCCAGTTCGACGGGCCCGCGCATTTCAGGTGCGAGATCACGACCGGCACCTGCGCGTGACGGCCGACACGATAAGCCTCGTCCATCGCGTCGAGGATCGCGTCGAACTCGGTGCGCATGTGCGTCGTGTACAGCGCGCCCGCATTCGCGAGCGGTTCGGCGAGCGCCATCACCTCCTCGGCCGGCGCCGCGAACGCGGAGCCGTACGCGAGGCCCGACGACAGCCCGAGCGCGCCGTTCGCGAGCGCCTCCTCGAGCTGCGTGCGCATTCCGGCGATTTCGCCGTCGGTCGCCGCGCGGTCGAGGCGGTCCATCTGGTTGTTGCGCAGCGCGGTGTGCCCGACGAGCGCCGCGACGTTGACGGCCGGACGCGCGTCGTTGACGGCCGCGACATAGGCGGCGAAGGTCGGATAGCGGAACGCGTCGCGATCGCCGAGCAGGTTCATCGGGTCCGGCGGATCGCCCGCGAGCGTCACCGGCGACGCGCTGATCCCGCAATTGCCGACGATCACGGTCGTCACGCCCTGCGAGATCTTCGGCAGCATCTCCGGCGCGCGGATCACGTGCGTGTCGTCGTGCGTGTGCACGTCGACGAAGCCCGGCGCGAGCGCGCGGCCGTTCGCATCGACGACGGTCTCGGCGAGCCAGTTCGACAGATTGCCGATCGCCGCGATCACGCCGTTGCGGATCGCGACGTCGCGCGTGACGGGCGGCGCGCCGGTGCCGTCGTACAGCTGCGCGCCGACGATCAGCGTATCGGCGGCTTCGGGATGCGAATGCATGGTCAGTCTCCTACCGGTTGACGGTCTCCGCCGCCGCGGTGCGCATCGAGCGCATGCTTGATGCGGCGCAGCGATTCTCGGCCCGCATCGCCGAGCCGCAGTGCGACTCCGGTGACGAGCACGTCGATCGCCATCATCATCGCGTAGCGCGACGTCGAAGGCTTGTAAATGAAATCGGTTTCGAACGCGACGACCGGGATCAGATGGTCGGCAAGCTTCGCGAGCGGCGAAGCCGGCGCGGTGATCGCGATCAGCTTCGCGCCGTAGCGCTTCGCGAGACGGCAGCTCTCGAGCAGCTCGGGCACGCGCCCGCTCACCGACAGCGCGACGACCACGCCGTCGCGCGACAGCGTCGCCGCCACCATCCGCTGCAGCAGGCTGTCCTGGTAGCTCGCGACCGGCCGGCCGAAGCGCACGAGCCGGAAGCGCAATTCGTCGGCGAGTGCAGTCGAGCCGCCGCCCTGCCCGTACACGTAGATCATCTTCGCGCCGGCGAGCAGGTCGGCCGCCGCGTCGAACGACGTGTTGCGCAGCAGCTGGTGATTGTGCGCGAGCGCCACGCGGATTTCGTCGTAGACGACCGATGCGGGGCTCGCGTCTTCCTCGGGATGCTCGTCGGCCGGCACGAGAAAGCGCTGGCCGACGGCCGCCGCCTGCGCGACGAGCACCTTCAGTTCGCGCACGTCGCGGCAGCCGACGGCCTTCGCGAAGCGCGTGACCGTCGCGGCGCTGACCCCCGCGTCGCGCGCGAGCGCGCCGATGCTCGCATGCGCGGCGCGCGCGAGATCGGCGAGGATGAATGCGGCGACCTTGCGTTCGGCCTCGCGCAACTCGGGCGCGCATTCGGCGATCCGCGCGACGATGTCGAGGACCGGCTGGGCGACCGAAGCCGATTCGGCTGCGAACGGAGCGGACGGAGTGGCGGACGAATTCATCTGCTGAAAGGGATCTGGCGTCTCATGTTACTAAATAACATTACCGCGCCGATGCTACTTTCTGTACCATCTGCATGTCAACTTCAGTGCAATGCATAGTGATGATGGAGCGGGATGACATGAAAGTTACAAACTATCAGGAACCGACAATCAATCCGTTGGGCAAGGGCCTCGGCAACCTGCCGAGCGCGAGCGTGCCGCTCGACGACGCGGGCCGCCTCGAGTGGAACCTGCTCGCGGAAGACGTCAGCCTGCCGGCCGCCGTGCTGTACGCGGATCGCATCGAACACAATCTGAACTGGATGCAGGCGTTCGTCCAGCAGTACGGGGTGAAGTTCGCGCCGCACGGCAAGACGACGATGGCGCCGCAACTGTTCCGCCGCCAGCTCGACGCCGGCGCGTGGGGCATCACGCTCGCGACCGCGCACCAGACGCAGGCCGCGTATCACGGCGGCGTGCGGCGCGTGCTGCTCGCGAACCAGCTGGTCGGCCGCCAGAACATGGCGATCATCGCGCAGCTGCTGTCCGATCCCGAGTTCGAATTCTTCTGCCTCGTCGATTCGGCCGACGGCGTCGACCAGCTCGGCCGCTTCTTCGGCGACGCGAAGAAAACGCTGAACGTCCTGCTCGAGCTCGGCGTGCCGGGCGGCCGCGCGGGTGTGCGCGACGCCGCGCAACGCCAGGCCGTGCTCGACGCGATCGCGCGCTATCCGGACACGCTGAAGCTGGCCGGCATCGAACTCTACGAAGGCGTGCTGAAGGAGGAAGGCGAGATCCGCGCGTTCCTGCAGGACGCGGTCGCACTCACACGGGAGCTGGCCGAAGCCGGCCGTTTCGCGCGCACGCCGGCGATCCTGTCGGGCGCCGGTTCGGCGTGGTACGACGTGGTCGCGGAGGAATTCGCGAAGGCGTCCGACGCCGGTTTCGCGGAAGTCGTGCTGCGTCCGGGCTGCTACCTGACGCACGACGTCGGCATCTACAAGAAGGCGCAGACCGACGTGTTCGCGCGCAACCCGATCGCCCGCAGGATGGGCGAAGGGCTGCTGCCGGCGCTGCAGCTGTGGGCGTACGTGCAGTCGGTGCCCGAGCAGGACCGCGCGATCATCGCGCTCGGCAAGCGCGATGCGGCGTTCGACGCGGGCCTGCCCGAGCCGGCGCGCCACTTCCGCCCGGGCCGCGACAGCGCACCGCGCGATGTCGCCGCGAGCGAAGGCTGGGCCGTCACCGGGATGATGGACCAGCACGCGTATCTGCAGATCCCGCCGGGCGCGGACGTGAAGGTCGGCGACATGGTCGCGTTCGACATCTCGCACCCGTGCCTGACGTTCGACAAGTGGCGCCAGCTGCTCGTCCTCGATCCGCAGTTCCGCGTGACGGAAGTCGTCGAAACCTTCTTCTGACGCCCCGCGCGCCTCGCCCCGCCGCCGCGCGGGGCGGCCGTCACGCGCGCTTCAAGCGGCCGGAGTACACTGCGCTTTCGTCCTCGGGGCCGCTTCGCCGCCGCAGCACCGTCTGCCGCATGCGGCGCGAACGGACCCTCAACGCTGTTCAATGGAGAAAGCCATGGCCGCGAAGAAGATCCTGTTCCTGACCGGCGATTTCGCCGAAGACTACGAAACGATGGTGCCGTTCCAGGCGCTGCAGGCCGTCGGCCATCACGTCGATGCAGTCTGCCCGGGCAAGCGCGCGGGCGACAAGGTCAAGACCGCGATCCACGATTTCGAGGGTGACCAGACCTACACCGAGAAGCCCGGCCACAACTTCACGCTGAACGCGACGTTCGACGACGTCGATGCGTCGGCCTACGACGCGCTCGCGATCGCGGGCGGCCGCGCGCCCGAATACCTGCGTCTGGATGCGAAGGTGATCGCGCTGGTGCGCGCGTTCGCCGAAGCCGGCAAGCCGATCGCCGCGATCTGCCATGCGGCGCAGCTGCTCGCGGCCGCCGACGTGATCCGCGGCAAGCGCATCTCGGCCTACCCGGCCTGCGCGCCGGAAGTAAAGCTCGCGGGCGGCGAGTACGCGGACATCCCCGTCGATGCGGCCGTGACCGACGCACCGTTCGTCACCGCGCCCGCGTGGCCCGCGCATCCGGCATGGCTCGCTCAGTTCCTCGCGCTGCTGGGCACGCGCATCGAGCTGTGAACGAAGTTGAATGAAATGAAGTGAAACGCCGGTCGGCAACGGGTTCGTGCGACCCGCATGCCGTGCCGATCAGGATCGGTCGACGGGGCGCGCCCCGTCGTGCCGCTTCCGCCCTGCCCTTCAGTGCTGCGCCGGCGTCGAGCCGACTTCCGCGATCCGCGACTCCAGCATCGCCAGCGCACCCGACAGCGCGGTCAGCACGTCGTCCGGCAGTTGCGCCATCGTCTGGTCGAGAAACGCCTTGCGGCGCGGCAGGCACGCGTCGAACGCGGCGCGGCCGTCTTCGGTCAGCGTGACGTTGGTCACGCGGTTGTCGCGGGCGTCGGACGCGCGCTCGATCCAGCCGAGCGCGTCGAGCGATTTCAGCTGGCGCGTGAGCGCGCCCGGATCGATGCGCAGCACCTCGACCAGCTTCTTCTGCGACGAATGCCCGCCCATCGTGTGCAGCGCGACCATGATGCGCCAGCGCGGCATCGGCTGCCCGACGTGCGTTTCGAACGCGCTCATGAACGCGCGATACGTGCGTCCGAATTGCTGCAAGATCGCGACGCGGTCCTGTTCTTCCATGCGCTGATGCCTACTCGTTCAATCGGTGCTCGTTCAATCGGCCGCGACATGCGGTTCGATCTTGTGCCGCAGCGCGATCGGCGGCACGCGGCGACACTGCCACACCGACACCACGGCGACGACGGCCGCCATCGCGACCCCCAGGTGAATCGCGCCGACCAGCGATTCGCGGGCCGCTTCCAGCAGCAGCGCGCCATTATGCCCGGCGCGGGTCAGCTCCGCGACGAGACTGCCCTGCGCGGCGCGGTCGATCAGGATCTGCGGATCGGCGAGTTGCGCGTGCCACTGCAGCGCGTGGTCGCCCGACAACGCATCGCGCACGCCGCTCGAATACATCTGGTTGACCAGCGTGCCCGTCAGCGCGGTGCCGATCATCCCGCCGACCATCCGCAGCGACTGCAGCAGCGCCGTCGCGATGCCGAGGTGCTCGCGGCCGGCCGTCTGCTGCGCGAACACGGTGAGGTTCGGCAGCACGAAGCCGAGGCCGATGCCGCCGGCGACCATCAGCGCCATCAGCACCCAGGTCGGCGTCGTGTGCGTCGACACGACGATGCCCGCGCATGCGATCGCGAACAGCACGAAACCGACGTGCAGCATCGTATTCGGATTGCGGATGCGCGTGACGACGCGGCCGTTCATGATGCTGCCGATCGTGATGAACACGACGAGCGGCGTGATCACGAGCCCCGCCTCCTTCGGCGACATGCCGAAGCCGCCCTGGAACAGCAGCGGCGCGTAGAACAGCAGCGAGAACATCGAGAAGCCGGCGAGGATCGCGAGCACGAACAGCGCCGACAGCGCGCGGTTGCCGAACATGTCGAACGGCAGAATCGGCTGCGCGCAGCGCTTTTCCCAATGCCACAAGCCGACGCCGGCGCCGACCGCGACGATCAGCAGCAGCGACGCCCAGCTCATGACGCCGTACTTCGGCAGCCATTCGACGAACAGCTGCAGCGCGCCGAGCGACAGCGCGATCAGCAGCGCGCCGGGCCAGTCGAGCCGCATCTTGCGGTCGTGCTCGACATGGCGCAGATGCGGCAGGTAGCGCCACACGAAGAACAGCGACAGCAGGCCGACCGGCAGGTTCACGTAGAACACGGAGCGCCAGCCGAACGACTGGGTCAGGATCCCGCCGAGCGACGGCCCGACCGCGTTCGCGATGCCGAACGCGGAGCTCATCAATACCTGCCAGCGCAGCCGCACGACGGAATCGGGGAACAGATCGGGAATGCACGCGAACGCGGTGCCGACCAGCATCCCGCCGCCGATCCCCTGCAGGCCGCGCGCGAGCACCAGGAACAGCATGTCGTTGGCCATCCCGCACAGCACCGACGCGCCGGTGAACACGACGATCGACACGGTCACGAACGGCTTGCGGCCGTAATAATCGCCGAGCCGGCCGAAGATCGGCACGGTGATCACGGAACTGAGCAGGTACGAGGTCGCGACCCACGCATACAGGTCGAACCCCTTGAGCTCGGCGACGATGGTCGGCAACGCGGTGCCGACGACCGTCTGGTCGAGCGCGACGAGCATGGTGACGAACGAAATCCCGATCATCGCCAGCAGCGATTCGCGGAACGGCAGGACTTGCCCGCTCGAATGGTGGGCGGCAGTATGGACGGCCATTTTTTGTTGATGCAACTTTTGACGAGTCAAACAATCTCAAAATTCTAGCACGCCGGAGTAATCTAGGCTGGCGATGGATTTGGGGCCTGTGGCCGCCAGGGAGAACGATGGAACCGATTTCAATCACGCCTGCCGCGACGCTGTCGCCGGACGACCAGGACGCATTGCGGCGAGCGAAGCAGGTGCTGGATAGCCCGTCGCTGACCATGAAGCTGACGGGTGTGCTGGGCGCGCCGGTCGAGAAGATGATCGCGCGGTTGCCCGACTTCGCGACCGGCAAGATCAACGACGCGACACAGCTTGCGCTGCGCAAGTGCCTGAACATCGCGCTGCGCACGCTCGGCAAGCCGCAGACGCCCGATGCCGAGCCGGACAAGCCGAGCAACCTGCTGCACAAGCTCGCGGTCGCGACGACCGGCGCGGCGGGCGGCGCGTTCGGCTTCCTCGCGCTGCCGGTCGAGCTGCCGGTGACGACCACGCTGATCTTCCGCTCGGTGTGCGACATCGCGCGCAGCGAGGGCGAGGACCTGGGCTCGGTGGATACGCAGTTGCAGTGCCTGGCCGTGCTCGGCATGGGCGGCAACGCGGACAAGCGGGAAGAAGACGCCGATCTCGGCTATTTCGTGCTGCGCGGCGCGCTCGCGCAGGCGATTTCGAAGGCGTCGTCGGACATCACGACGAAAGGGATCACCGCGCACAGCTCGGCGGCGGTGTTCAAGCTCGTGCAGACGGTGGCATCACGTTTCTCGGTGCAGGTCACCGAGCAGATGGCCGCGAAGTCGATCCCGGCGATCGGCGCGGTGCTCGGGGCGACCGTCAACACGCTGTTCATCGACCACTTCCAGCAGATGGCGCACGGCCACTTCACCGTGCGCCGGCTCGAGCGCAAGTACGGCCCGGTCGCCGTGAAGGTCGCGTATCAGGCGATCGACGGCTCGCCCACGCGCTGAACCGCCCGCTCGACGGCGACGCGGCGCAGGAATGCGGCCGCACGGTCGAGCGCGTCGCGCGACTCCGGCACCATCGGCGTGTAGAGCTGCCACACGTGCGGCATGTCGGGCCACACCTCGATCTCCACCGGCACGCCGGCCGCCTTCGCGTTGTCGGCGACGCGGCGCGAATCGTCGAGGAGCACCTCGGTGCTGCCGGCCTGGATGAAGAGCGGCGGCAGCCCGGCGAAGTCCGCATAGAGCGGCGACGCATACGGATGCGTCGCCGATTCGTCTCCCAGATACAGCTTCGCCGCCCTCGGCAGCGCCGCGGCCGAGAACATCGGGTCGAGGCCGTCGTTGCTGCGCATCGTGTCGCCGGTGCCGGCCAGGTCGGTCCACGGCGAGAAAAGGATCGCGCCGGCCGGCAACGGTTCGCCGCGATCGCGCAGCGCGACGAGCGTCGCGAGCGCGAGGCCGCCGCCCGCCGAATCGCCGCCGAACACGATCGACTCGGGCGGCGTGCCGAGCGCGAGCAATTGCCGGTACGCGGCCAGCGCGTCGTCGAGCGCGGCCGGGAAGCGGTTCTCGGGCGCGAGCCGGTAGTCGAGCGAGAACGAGCGCACGCCCGCGCGCTTCGTGAGGCCGAACACGAGCGGCCGATGGGTTTTCGTCGAACAGAAGTAGTAGCCGCCGCCGTGGAAGTACAGCAGCGTGCGGCCGGGCCCGCGAGCGGCGGTCGCATCGGTGCGTTCGAGCCATTCGCCGCGCAGCGGCGCGTCGCCGGGACCGTAGCATTCGCGCAGCCGGTAGCCCGACGGTGCGCGACGCGGCACGATCATCCTCAGATCGGTAAAGCGCCGCGCGCGGGCAGGGTCGAGCACCGGGCGCGTGGTCTCGGGACGAAACTGCCGGCGCAGCAGCCAGCACGCGAACTTGCTTTGCCAACTCATCCAACACACTCCATCGTCACAGTGTGACGATGGTACGTGCGATCGTCGCCGCGCCGCTCGACGGGAGCCTCTATATCAAACGCCGGCGCGCGGCTCGCCGGCCTCAGCTCGCCGGCATCATCTGGCCGCGGATCTCGCCGGACGGATGCTCCTTCGTGTGCACGTTGAAGTACCACTTGCCGGCCATCAGGTCGGTCACCTGCGAGTCGGTCAGCTCCTTCGAACCCTTGATCGGGCTCGCGAGCGCGTCCTTCGGGATCGGCACCTGCACGCCGGCGTTCTGGCCGACCGGCGCGGGCCCGTGAAAATGCGCGGCGGTGGCCGGTCCCGTGAGGTGTTCGTAAGTCACCGTCCACTGCAGCATGTGGGTGGCCGTGTCGTAAGTCGCAGCGACGGCGCCGGCGCCCTTGGTCGCGGTGGGCGGCACTTCGCTCGACGGCTGCAGGCTGGCGGACAGGCGCACCGTTTCGGCGGCGGCACTGCCGGCGGCCAGCACACCCGCCAGCAACGCCACCTGGAGCAAACGCAGCTTCGGCATGAATCCTCCTTGTACGACGGGATACGCCACCCGGACGGGGACGTTCCATGATGGTAGTCGATCGCCGTCGATCCGGCACTGCAGCGTCGCTCGCCAGCCTGACGGAACCTGGAAGAGACCTTTGCAACGGGAGCCCTGAATCCGCGCGCGGCCTTTCGCTACACTTCGTCTCACAGTTGCTTGTTTCCTTCGTCCGAAGGAGTCTGCGAGTATTCACGCGGCCATCCGGCCGCGTTTTTTTTGCCTGTGCCCGGGCGGCATGCACGCACGCGTCGGGTAAATATCGCTGCTCGGGCCGTCAAGCATCACGAATCAATTGTCGCCGCGGCGATCGAGTCCGACGTCGTGCCGCCCCCGCGCCCTCACGCGCGATAGCCCGGATCGATCCGATCGACGATGCGCTGCAACGCGTCGAATGCGTCCTGCCCCGCGCCGTGCTTCGGATCGAAATTCAGCGAATCGCGCACGCAGCCCTCGAGCACCGGCGGCGCGATCGGCAGTGCGTCTCCGATCGCGTGGGTCGCGACCTGCACTTCGCACGCGCGATTGAGCAGCCACATCAACGAGAAGGTCTGCGCGAGCGTCGCCCCGATCGTCACGGGCCCGTGGTTGCGCAGCAGCAGCACGGGCCGCCCGCCGGCGCTCTCGACGATGCGCCGCCCTTCCTCGAGATGCACCGTGATGCCCTCGAAATCGTGATACGCGACTTTCCCGTACAACTGCGCCGAATAAAAGTTCGAGAACGACAGCCCGTCGCGCGAGCAGCACACGGCCATCGTCGGCGTCGTGTGCACGTGCATCACGCAGTGCGCGTCGGGCAGCGCCGCATGGATCGCGCTGTGGAACGTGAAGCCGGCCGGATTGATCGGCCAGTCGGAATGGCCGATCACATTGCCGTCGATGTCGATCTTCACGAGGTTCGACGCGCATACCTCGCGGTAATGGAGCCCGAACGGATTGATCAGGAAATGGCCGTCCTCGCCCGGCACGCGCAGCGAGATATGGTTGTAGATCAGCTCGGTCCAGCCGAGATGATCGAAGATCCGGTAGGCGGCCGCGAGCTGCACGCGCGCCTGCCATTCGGCTTCGGAGAAGCGGGCGGGACGCGTGAACGGCTGGTTTGGTACTCGTTGCATGGGGGCACTCCGGTTGCGGGCGGCTCGCGCATCGCCCCTCGTCTTTTGGCGGCGCACGCGGCGCGCAGGTGCGTGCGCCGCGTCGTTCGGCACCGCCGCGGCCCACGTTGCACGAGCCGTCCGGCGGCACCCGTCACGATACACATATCGTTGCGCGCACAACCATATCACCTTTCCCCGCGCACCGGTATCGCGGGTTTGGCCCGAGCCGTTCCGGCCCTTACAACTGGTCGTCGACCGGCAGCAGCATGAAGAGGCCGGTCATCAGGTTGCGCAGCAGCCCCGCATGCGGATCGACGTGATAGGTGGCCGGCTCGCCGTTGTCGGCGCCTGTCCACTCGAGTTCGGGCGTGCCGCCGCCCGCCGGCGTCGCGAGGCTCACGCGGTAGCTTTCGTCGGGCTGCGTCACGCGCCCGAAGATCGCCGCGGCCTGCTGCGCGATCTTCGGGCTGTGGATCACGAGCGCGAGTTCCGTGTTCAGGTACGCTGAACGCGGATCGAGATTCAGCGACCCGATCACGAGGATCTTGCGGTCGATCACGTACGCCTTCGCATGCAGGCTCGCACGCGAGCGGGAACCGAACAGGCCCGCGCGCGGCGGGTTCGGCCGCGCCTTGAATTCGTACAGTTCGACGCCGTGCTGCAGCAGCGGCACGCGGTACGGCGCGTAGCCGGCCTGCACGGCGACCGCGTCGGTCGCGGCGAGCGAATTGGTCAGGATCGCGACGCGCACGCCGCGCGCGGCCGTGTCGCCGAGGATCTTCACGCCCGCGTCGTGCGGAACGAAGTACGGCGAAAACGCGAGGAACTCCTGCTGCGCGGCGCGCGTCAGCTCGACGAGGCGCTGCATCGGCGGGCTCACGTACGCGCCGGCCGGCCGCGTGACCTTGTCCGGTGCGTCGAC
This sequence comes from Burkholderia sp. AW49-1, assembly GCF_053427845.1. NCBI lineage: Bacteria > Pseudomonadati > Pseudomonadota > Betaproteobacteria > Burkholderiales > Burkholderiaceae > Burkholderia > Burkholderia sp. AW49-1. Next base: position 203,240 of record NZ_JBSAXF010000012.1, read on the forward strand.
CTTGAACTCGGCCGGCGCCCACACCAGCTCGAGCTCGTCGCGCGCGATCTGCTGCGCGAGCGGCGTCGCGTTCAGCGGCTTCGCGTTGTACGGGTCGGCGTTCTTGCGCCAGTGGTCGCGCAACTCGTCGCGCATCGCGTCGAGATCCTTCGGATCAAACTTCTGATGATTCAGCACCCGCAGCGGATAGCTGCTCGCGCTTGCCCAGTAGTCGTCGAAGCTCGTCGAGATCTCGTTCGTCACGGGGCCGGCCGCGAGCACGTCGAGGTCGCGGAACTGCAGCGTCGGGCTCGCGCTGAAGTATTCGTCGCCGAGGTTGCGGCCGCCGACGATCGCGATCTGGTTGTCCGCGATCATCGCCTTGTTGTGCATCCGCCGCGTAAAGCTGTCGATCCGCGTCAGGGAGTTGGCCGTGCGCTCGACCATCCCGTACCGCGACGCGCCGAACGGGTTGAACACGCGAATCTCGATCTTCGGGTGCGTATTCAATGCGGCCATGACGCGGTCGATGTCGCGGAAATTCAGGTCGTCGACCAGCATCCGCACACGCACGCCGCGATCGGCCGCATACAGCGCCGCGCCGAGCAGCAGCTTGCCGGTCGTGTCCTCGGTCGCGATGTAGTACTGCATGTCGAGCGTCTGCGTCGCCGCGCGCGCGAGCGCGATGCGCATCTGCAGCGCGGTCGCGCCGTCAGGCAGCAGCCGGAAGCCCGATTGCCCCGGATGCGCGGCTTCCGGTGCGGCCAGCGCGTTGCGCAGAGGCGTCGCGGTATTGGTCGGCAATGCGTGCGAGACGGGGCGATCGAGCGTGGTGGCCGGCGGATGCGTCGCGCAGGCGGCGACCAGCGACAGCAGCGCGCAGACGGCGAGCGCGCGGGCCGGGCGGCAGGCGGCGCGCCAGGACAGCGCGGCCGGCGCGCGCCGGATCAAAGACGTAAGCACGGAAACTTCCTCGACAGGCGGATCAACAGGTCCGCAATCGCCGCAGCATGCGGCTGACGGGTGGTTCCAATCGATTCTAGTGGGCGCCCGATGAACCGGTCAATCGCGCGGCTCGCGCATGCGGCGCCGTGCAACCGCTACGCGCGCCGCCAGCGAGGGCATCCTGAAACGGCAGCCCCGGCTGGGCCGCCAGACGGGCACGTGGCACCCATGGTCCAACCAATTTCACGGCATATCGCCGCTTCCCTCGAAGTGGCTGCGCACATAGTCGATATGGGTCTGCATCGCGGTGCGCGCCTCCTCGGGCCGGTGTGCGCAGATCGCCTCGCAGACTACCCGGTGCTGCAGCAACAGCTGCTCGGACGCCTGCTCGTCGTGCGTCGTCATCCCCGTGACGTTGATCGAGATGTGCTCGCGCAGCATCCCGATCACGCTCGTGTGCAGGTGCAGGAACATCGTGTTGTGCGACGCCAGCGCGATCGCCTCGTGCAGCTTCGCGTCAGTCGATGCCTCGACGGCCGCGTCGTCGTTCGCGTGCGCGGTCTCGAGCTCGCGCAGCAGCGTACGGATCCGGCGCCGGTCGTTCGCATCCGCGCGCAGCGCGGCGAAATACGCCGTCGCGCCTTCGAGCACGCGACGGAATTCGAGTATGTCGTCGCGCAGCGCCGGGTGGTCGGCGACCAGTTGGCCCCACGGCGATGCGATGCCCGAGCGCAACTGGTCCGTCACGTACACGCCCGCGCCGCGCCGGCTCTGCAGCAGCCCGCGCGCGACGAGCCGCTGCGTCGCCTCGCGCACCGTATTGCGCGCCACGCCGTACTGCTGCGCGAGCACGCGCTCGGCCGGCAGCCGCACGCCAGCCGGCCAGGTGCCGTCGAGCAGCGCCGTCTCGATCTTGCGCATCACCACTTCGGTCCGGCCCCGTGCCGTCATCGCCGCCATCGCCGTCTCTCCATCGGACTACCCGCCACGCCGATTGGCCCAACCAATTTGAGCTACGGCGCCGTCGCAGGAATTATGCAGCGAAATCGTCGTCCCGCATTCGCTTGCCGGGCCGGCAACCTGGAGCGAGACATGAACGAAAGGCACTACCCCGCCGCCACACCCGCGCACGTCTATCTGTTCGCGACCTGCCTGGTCGACCTGTTCGTCCCCGAAGCCGGGCTCGACGCGGTCCGCCTGCTGGAACGCGAAGGCCTGACCGTCCACTATCCGCGCGGCCAGAGCTGCTGCGGGCAGCCGGCCTACAGCAGCGGCAATCCCGACGAGGCTCGCCGCGTCGCGGCCGCGCAGCTCGATCTGTTCGCCGAGCCGTGGCCCGTGATCGTGCCGTCCGGCTCGTGCGCGGGCATGATCCGGCACCATTGGCCGGCCCTGTTCGCCGACGATCCCGTGCAAGGCCCGAAGGCGCGTGCGATCGCGGAGCGCACCTACGAACTCGCCGAATTCCTCGTCCATGTGCTCGACGTGCGGCTCGACCGCATCGACACGAACGCCGGCCCGGACGAGCGCGTGGTGCTGCACACGTCGTGCGCGGCCCGCCGCGAGATGGGCACGCGCGTGCACGGCGTCGCGCTCGTCGACGCGCTGCCGGGCGTCACGCGCATCGAACACGAACGCGAATCGGAATGCTGCGGCTTCGGCGGCACGTTCTCGCTGAAGCACCCAGACATCTCCGGCGCGATGGTGCGCGACAAGGTCGCATCAGCCTGCGCGACGGGCTGCGACCGGCTCGTGTCGGCGGACTGCGGCTGCCTGCTGAACATCGGCCACGCTGCGACCAAGGCCGGCGCGACGCTGCCCGTCGAGCATCTCGCAAGCTTCCTGTGGCGCCGCACGGCAGGCGCCGGCTCGCTGCGCGGAGACGCGCAATGAGCGCGCGCGACGCCATCCTCGCGCGCCTGCGCGCCGCCGCGCCCGGCGTCGCCGCGAACGCCGCGCCCGCCCTCGATGCGCGCATCGACACGCATTACGCGGCGCGCCGCGCACCGGTCACCCCCGATTCCCATGCGCTCGTGCAGACGATGCAGGCCGCGCTCGCCGCGTCGCACGCCGACGTCTGGTGCGCCACCGCCGATGCGTGGCCCGCGCAGCTTGCCGCACGGCTCGCCGACGCCGGCGTGCGCCGTCTGCTGCTCGACCCGGCCCGCGCCGAATCCGCTGCCCTCGCGCGCGCGCTGCCCGACGCGGTCGCACCGGTGCCGTTCGACCGGCCGATCGACGCGTGGAAAGCCGAGCTGTTCGACACGATCGACGCGGGCTTCACCGTCGCGCGCTCGGGCATCGCGGCGACCGGCACCGTCGTGCTCGCGCCCGATGCCGGCACGCCGCGCACGGTGTCGCTGGTGCCGCCGCTGCACGTCGCGCTCGTCCATGCGAACACGCTGCACGCGGACCTCCACGCGGCCGTGCACGCGGAACGCTGGCACGCCGGCATGCCGGCCAACGTCGTGCTGGTGTCGGGCCCGTCGAAAACCTCCGACATCCAGCAGACACTCGCGTATGGCGCACACGGGCCGCGCAACCTCTGGGTCGTGATCGTCACCGAACCGACCGCAACCGCCTGCCAGGACCTGCCGCGATGAGCGACCAACCGCTGCAATTCGTCGCCCCCGGCGACTTCAAGGCCCGCGCGCGCGCCGCGCTCGACGATCCCGCACTGCGCCGGAGCTTTCGCGGCGCGATGGACTTCCTGCAAGGCAAGCGCGCGACCCAGTTCCCCGACGACACCGAGCTGCAGCAGCTGCGCGATCTCGGCGAAGCCGTGCGGCAGCACGCGCTCGCGCAACTGCCCGCGCTGCTCGAGCGGCTGGAGGCGAAGCTCACGGCGGCCGGCGTGCACGTGCACTGGGCCGAGACGGCCGCCGACGCGAACGCGATCGTGCTCGGCATCGCCCAGGCGAAGAAGGCGCGCCGCGTGATCAAGGGCAAGTCGATGGCAAGCGAGGAAATCGAGCTGAACCATTACCTCGCGGATCACGGCGTCGACTGCATCGAGTCCGACATGGGCGAGTTCATCGTGCAGCTCGCGGGCGAGAAGCCGTCGCACATCGTGATGCCGGCTATCCACAAGACGCGCGGCGACATCGCCGAGCTGTTCGAGGAGCACATCCCCGGCACGCGCTACACGGAGGACGTCGACGAACTGATCCAGACCGGCCGGCGCGCGCTGCGCCGCGCGTTCGCGGAAGCCGACATCGGTCTGTCCGGCGTGAACTTCGCGGCGGCCGACACGGGCACGCTGTGGCTCGTCGAGAACGAGGGCAACGGGCGGTTGTCGACCACCGTGCCCGACACGCACGTCGCGATCATGGGCATAGAGAAGGTCGTCGAGAAACTCGAGCACATCGTGCCGCTGTCGAGCCTCCTGACGCGCTCTGCCACAGGCCAGGCGATCACGACCTACTTCAACCTGATCTCGGGCCCGCGCCGCGACGGCGAACGCGACGGCCCGCGCGAGCTGCATCTCGTGCTGCTCGACAACGGCCGCACACAGGCCTACGCGGATGAACAGCTGCGCGCGACGCTGCAATGCATCCGCTGCGGCGCGTGCATGAATCACTGCCCCGTCTATACGCGCATCGGCGGCCACGCATACGGAACGACCTACCCGGGCCCGATCGGCAAGATCATCTCGCCGCACCTGCTCGGCCTCGACGCGACGGCCGACCTGCCGACCGCATCGACGCTGTGCGGCGCGTGCGGCGAGGTGTGCCCGGTCCGGATTCCGATCCCGCAACTGCTCGTGCGGCTGCGCACCGAGGCGAACCGCAAGCCCGACGAACCCGTTGCGCATCCGCTGCGTGGCCAGGGCGCGAACTACAACCGCGCGGAAGACCTCGTGTGGCGCTTCTGGTCGGGCGCGTTCGCGCATCCGCGCGCGTATCGCGCATTCCGCTGGGCCGCGACGCGGCTGCGCGCGCTCACGCCGGCCAAGCAAATGGGCTGGACGCAACACCGCACACCGCTCGAACCGGCGCCGCGCAGCCTGTCCGACCTGCTGCGCGCACGCGGCCAGCCTGAATAGCCCCCCGCTTTCAAACCCGTACCAATAGAAATCCATGGAGGAGACACCCATGCAGGTTTGGCATCAGATCTACACCCCGCTCGGCAGCCTCGGGCTGTCGGCGCTCGTCGCCGCGATCCCGATCATCTTCTTTTTCGTCGCGCTCGCCGCGTTGCGGATGAAGGGGCACGTCGCCGCCGCGATCACGCTGCTGCTGGCGCTCGGCGTCGCGATCCTCGCTTACGGCATGCCCGTGCCGCAGGCCTTCGCGGCGGCCGGCTTCGGCTTCGCGTACGGCCTGTGGCCGATCGCGTGGATCATCGTCGCGGCCGTGTTCCTGTACAAGATCGTCGTGAAGACCGGACAGTTCGACATCATCCGTGCGTCGGTGCTGTCGATTACCGACGACCAGCGGCTGCAGATGCTGCTGATCGGCTTTTCGTTCGGCGCGTTCCTCGAGGGCGCGGCCGGCTTCGGCGCGCCCGTCGCGATCACGGCCGCGCTGCTCGTCGGCCTCGGCTTCAAGCCGCTGCACGCGGCCGGACTGTGTCTGATTGCAAACACCGCGCCGGTTGCATTCGGCGCGATGGGCATTCCGATCATCGTCGCCGGACAGGTGACCGGCATCGACGCGTTCCACATCGGCGCGATGGCGGGCCGCCAGTTGCCGCTGCTGTCGCTCGCGGTGCCGTTCTGGCTCGTGTTCATGATGGACGGGCTGCGCGGCGTGCGGCAGACCTGGCCGGCCGCGCTCGTCGCCGGCGGCAGCTTCGCGATCACGCAGTACTTCACGTCGAACCATATCGGGCCCGAGCTGCCGGACATCACGTCGTCGCTCGTCAGCCTCGTATCGCTTGCCGCGTTCCTGAAGGTCTGGCAGCCGAGCAGCGCGAAGCAGACAGCCGGCGGCCTCGTCGCGTCCGGCGGCGGCGCGGCGCTCGCGGGATTCGGCGCGGGCGGCAATGGCTCGGGGGCGAGCCGCCAGGCGTCGCCGTACACGCTCGCGCAGACCGTGCGCGCGTGGTCGCCGTTCCTGATCCTGACGGCCGTCGTCACCGTGTGGAGCCTCGCGCCGTTCAAGGCGCTGTTCGCCGCGCACGGCGCGCTCGCGTCGACCGTCCTGAAGTTCCATGTGGCCGGGCTCGACCAGCTCGTCGTGAAGACGGCGCCGATCGCCGCGACGCCGAAGGTGCTCGACGCGGTGCTGAAGATCGACCTCTTGTCGGCGGTGGGCAGCGCGATCCTCGTGACCGCGCTGATCTCGATGGCGCTGTTGCGGATGAAGCCGCGCGACGCGCTCGTCACGTTCGGCGAGACCCTGAAGGAACTCACGCGCCCGATCCTCTCGATCGGCCTCGTGCTCGCGTTCGCGTTCGTCGCGAACTACTCGGGGATGTCGTCGACGCTCGCGCTGATGCTGGCCGCGACCGGCGCCGCGTTCCCGTTCTTCTCGCCCTTCCTCGGCTGGCTCGGCGTGTTCCTGACCGGCTCGGATACGTCGTCGAACGCCCTGTTCTGCTCGCTGCAGCAAGCGACCGCGCACCAGCTCGGCGTGCCCGAGACGCTCGCCGTCGCCGCGAACACCACGGGCGGCGTGACCGCGAAGATGATCTCGCCGCAGTCGATTGCGGTGGCCTGCGCGGCGACCGGCCTCGTCGGCAAGGAATCGGAGCTGTTCCGCTTCACGTTGCGCCACAGCCTGCTGTTCGCGGTGATCGTCGGCCTGATCACGCTCGTGCAGGCCTACGTGCTGCCGGGGATGGTGCCGTAAGCAAGCGGCTCGGCCGCTTTCCGGTTCGCCGAAAAACAAAA